>CAADGB010000275.1 GCA_900696455.1 uncultured delta proteobacterium | reverse complement strand
GGCGAGACCTCGACGCGCAGGAAGTCGGGGCGCAGCTCGCCGCCGAGCAGCGCCTCGTTGACGAACGCGGCCTCGCGGCCGCCGATCGCCGGCGTGAGGACGGTCTTGCCCTCGAGGCCGAGCACGCTGTCGATCTGACCGCGCGCCACCAGATCCCAGGTGGTGCGGGTGTCGCCGCCGCGCACCGCTACCGCCAGCACGGCGTGGCTGCCGCCGACGGCCGCCAGGTAGGTGGCGTCGGCCACCGCCAGGTCGATCTCGCCCTTGCGCAGCGCCGCGGCGAAGTCGCTGGCCCGGCCGTACACGCGGCCGACCGCGTCGTCGCCGCCGCTGTGGCGCGCCAGCCGCGTCGCGAACTCGAGGCGGGCGCCGGTGCCTTCGAACGGCGTCGACGGCACGAACACCCCGACCCGCACCGGCTCGGCGGCGGCGACCCCGGCCAGCCCGAGCGCGAGCAGCGCGACCACGACCGCGGCGACGGCGGCGGCGCGGGGCGGTCGCCCGATCGGGTCAGCCCTCATCGGCCACCTCCCCAGATCCGCTCCTTGGCCGCGATCCACTCGTCGAGCGGGCCGAAGCGCACGCCCTCGCGGCGCGCCCGCCGCCACGCGTCCAGGGCCTTCGCGCCGTCACCCTTGCGATCGTGGGCCACGCCGAGGTTGACCGGCGCCTCGGGCAGCCGGGGCGCCAGCCGGTCGAGCGCGGCGATCGCGGCGTCGAGCCGGCCCTCGGCGACGTCGAGCACCGCCAGGTTGTGGTTCACCTCGTCGAGCCCGGCCCGGGCCTCGGCCTTGCGCGCCGCGGCCAGGAACTTGCGGGCCGCCGCGAGCTTGCCGCCGCGGTAGGCGTCATCGGCGGCGGTGAGCGCCACCACCCGCGTGGCGGTGGCGAGGAGCTGACGGGTGGCGCCGGTGGCGCCGCGATCGAGCGCGGCCAGCCGCTCGAGCGCCTTGGCGGCGCGCCGCGGCTGCAGGCCCTCGACGAACGCCAGCAGCACCGGCACCGCCGTGGTGTCGGCGGGCGCCGGGAACGGGCAGCTCACCTTCGCCACCGCCTTGAGCCGCGTCACCGCCCTGTCGCGATCGCCGGCGGCGACCGTGGCCAGCGCCAGGTCGCAGCGCAGGGCGGTGAGGGCGTCGCCGCTGGCGCCGGCCGCCGCGTCCTCGAGGAAGCCGACCGCGCGCGTCGCCTGGCCGGCGCGCAGCGCGGCCAGCCCGGCGGCGTGGCGCGCCACCGCCAGCGCGGCGCCGTGGCGGGCCTCGAGGTCGCCGCCCGCCCTGCGGGCGGCCGCGACGGTGCCAACCAGGGCGTCGACCGCGTCGGCCGGCCGCCCGCCGGCGACCTCGACCGCGGCCAGCTCGATCGCCGCCTCGGCCGCCGCCGCCTCGCCCTTGCCGAGCTGGATCGCCCGCGCCAGCGACTCCCGCGCCGCCGCGTCGCCCCGCGCCGCCCGCACGCGCCCCAGCAGGATCAAGGTCGGCGCGTCGGGCCGCGCCTCGGCCGCCCGGGTCAGGGCCCCGTGGGCCCGCTCGAGCTCGCCCAGGAGGTACGCGCACAGCCCGAGGTTGCGCCAGACCGGCGGCGTCCCGTCGACCTCCGCGGCGCGCTCGAGGTCGGCGGCGGCGCCGGCCACGTCGCCGCCGTCGAGCTTGGCCACCGCCACCGCCAGGAGCGCCTGCGACAGGAGCCGCCGCGCCCGCGGCGTCGGCGCGCGCATCGCCACCGCGAGGTGGGTCGCGGCGCTCGCGGCGTCGCCGCGGCGCAGCGCGGCGTCGCCGACGACGGTCCGCAGCTCGGCGCTCTCGGCGAACGCGGCCAGGGCCGGCGCCACGCGGGCCTCGACCTCGGCGGCGCGCCCGGCGTCGAGCAGCGCCTCGCCGAGCTCGAGCCAGTACGTTCGATCGGCGCCCGCCGGCGCGGGCGGGCCGATGCCGTCGAGCTCGGCCAGCGCCGCCGCCGGGTCCTTGCCCAGCCGCAGCACGCGCGCCAGGCGTACCGCGAAGCGCCGCCGCCCGGGCTCGATCGTCCGCGCCCGCTCCAGCGACGCCCGCGCCGCGCTCAGGTTGCCGCGCGCGGCCTCGGCCTCGCCGAGGAGCGCGTGGCCGGCCGCGGTCGCGGTCTGCGCCGCGCCGAGGTACGAGCGGGCCAGGCGCAGAGCCTCGGCGGGGTCGCCGAGCTCGAGCGCGCACTGTCCGCGCACCAGCAGGACCTCGATCGGCGCCGACGCCACGCCCGACAGCTCGACCAGGAGCGGCCTCGCCTCGCGACAGTCGAGGGCGGCGACGCTCCACGCCAGGCCCAGGCGCGCGCTCATCCAGTCGCGGTGACGGGCGACCAGGCCCGCGTAGAGCTCGCGGGCCTCGCGCGGCCGGTAGGTGCGCAGGTAGGCCTCGGCCAGATCGAGGCGGTGCCGATCGTCCTCCTTGCTCAGCTCCGCCGGTCGCGTGCGGAAGTAGGCCTCGAGCGCGGTCGCCGCCTCCCCCCAGCGCGCGACGTCGGCGTAGTGGTGGCCGAGCAGGACCTGCGCGCCGTACTTGTCGGGCGCCCGGCCGACGACCTGCTCGAGCAACGGCACGCCCTCGCCGAGCTCGCCGGCCAGCACGAGCTGGGTGCCCAGGGCCTCGAGCACGTCGACGTTGTCGGGCGCCAGCTCGCGCGCCTTGCGCATGAGCGCGACGCCGCGGGCGTGCTCGCCGCGGGCGGCGTGGACCGCGGCGCGCAGCCCGTAGGCCTCGAGCCGGCGCGGGTTGAGGGCGAGCGCCTGGTCGAGGGCGCGGGCGGCCCCGCCGAGGTCACCGGCGCGCAGCGCCCGCCGGCCCTCGTCGACCAGCGCGGCGCTCTCGTCCTCGACCTGGGTCGGCCGCTGCGCCCACGCCGGCCGCGCGCCGGCGGCGAGCCCGGCGCCGACGCCGACCGCCAGCGCGACCGCCAGCACGACCCTAGCGACGGTAGCCGAGGCGCGCATAGACCTCTCTCCCTTCTCCGGGCACGAGCAGCAGGCTGCCGGTCGAGCGATCGAAGTCCTCGGCGACCGGCACCTGCTCGCGCTGTCCGAGGAGGTTGCGGACGCCGACGGTGACGTCGAGCCCGGCGAACAGGGAGGGCGCGTACGCCACCAGCGACAGCCCGACGTAGCGGGCGGCCTCGACCGCGCCGCTGTCATCGCGGGTCGGCCGCGGCCCCAGCGCGTGGACCTCACCCGAGAGGTGGACGCGCTCGGCCACCTTCGGGGACGACACGCCGAGCACGCCGGACAGCCGCGGCGCGCCCGGCACCGGCGCCGCGACCGCCGCGCCGCCGCCGTCGGGCGCGACGAAGCCCTCGACGCGCGTGTAGGCGCCGCCGCCGAACGCCAGCCAGCCGCCGGCGGTGCGGAAGCTGCCCTCGAGCTCGACGCCGGTCGAGCGCAGATCGCGGACGTTCTGGAACTGCAGGCGAAGATCCTCGGCCACCGGGTCGGGATCGAGGTCGATCTCCTCCTGCTCCACGATGCCGGTGGCGTCCCAGCGGAACGCCGACGCCCGCACCGTCAGCCCCGGCAGGGGCCGGCCCCCCAGCACCACCTCGTAGCTGCGGATGACCTCGGCGCCGATGTCGGGGTTGGCCGCGAAGTCGGTGCCGTCGTCGAAGAAGCCCTCGTAGGCGCTGGGGTTGCGGAAGCCCTCGGAGTAGAGGAGCTTGACCCCGTAGCGGTCCTGCTTGCTGGCGAACAGGGCGGCGCGCGGCGAGATCCGGTCCTCGAGGATCGAGTTGCGGTCGGCGCGCACGCCCGCGGTGAACGCGAGCCACGGCAGCGGCGCGCCGTCGAGCTCGACGTAGAGGCCCTGGGTGTCGAGCGGGGTCTCGACCACCACGCCGTTCTCGCGGTCGCCCTGGTAGTACGACTCGCTCGAGGTGTCGATGAGCGTGACCTCGGCGCCGGTGGTGATCCCGAGCCGGTCGCGGTCGAGGAGCTCGACGCGGGCCCGGGCCTCGGCCCCGTACCACAGGGCGTCGCCGATGTCGGTGAAGGTGCCGCTGCCGTCGTCGGCCACCAGGAAGTCGCGGAAGCGGTACCGGTTGACGTAGGCGCGGGCGGTGGCGATCACCCGACTGCCCAGCTCGCGGGTGTAGCCTCCCTCGGCCATGAGCTGGGTGTCGTAGTTGCGGTTGCCGGGGTTGCCGACCTCGGTCTCGTAGGGGGCGAACGGAAGCTCGCGCCGGCGGCGGAAGAACCGGAGCTGGCCGAACGCCCCGTGGTAGCGCCCGACCACGCCGGCGGCCACCGCCTCGGCGCCGTCGGCCGAGGTCGGCCTGCCGAGCTCGGCGACATCGAGGGTCTCGCCGCCGCGGGTCAGCGCCGCCACCGTGCCGCGCACCTGCTCGTCGACCGCGCCCAGGGCGAACCCGGCGGCGGCCGACGCCGAGGCGAACTGCCCGGCCGACAGCCGCCCCCACATCCGCGGCGACTCCGAGGCGCCGCGGGTGACGACGTTGATGATGCCGAAGAACGCGTTGGTGCCGTACACCGACGACACCGGGCCACGGATGACCTCGATCCGCGCGATCTCGTCGATCGTGAGGAAGCCGTCCCAGCCGAGGCCGGCGAAGCCGCCCCACGGCTCGTTGACGGTGGCGCCGTCGACGAGCACCAGCAGCCGGCTGTTGAAGTCGCCCAGCACCTGCAGCCCGCGCACGCCGACTCGCTCGGTCATGTGGTCGTCGGTGACGAACACGCCGGCGACCCCGCGCAGGGCCTCGGCCACGGTGCGGTAGCCCATGCGCCGCAGCCGGTCGCCGGACACGACGGTGACCGCCGAGGCCACGTTGCCCAGCGACTGCTCGCGCTTGGCCGCGCCCACCACCACGTCCTCCTCGGCCGCGGCCGCCGCCACCACGGCGATCGTGGCCGCGCCGGTGTCCTCCTCGTCGGGCAACGGCGGCAGGTCGTCGATCTCGACCCGCGGCACGTCGTCGCCCGGCGGCACCTCGGCCCCGGGCCCGGCGGCCGCCGGCGCCGGGACCACGGTGGCGAGGGCGGTGACCACGGCCAGAGCCCCGCGCGCCGAGCGGGGCATCAGCTCGCCTCCGCGCGCTGCCGCCCGCTGGCCGCCGGCGGGTCGTACTGGCACAGCACGAACGTGATGTCGTCCTGGGCCACGGTGCCGGCGGCGAAGCGCTCGATCGCGTCGCGGACCTCGTCGCGCAACCCCGCGAGCGCCGCCGGGTCGGCCGGCAGCGGCCGTCCGACGAACAGGCTGCGCAGCCGGCGATCGCCGAACAGCTTGCCGCTGGTGGCCTGGCGCTCGACCACGCCGTCGGTGAAGGCCACGAACAGGTCGCCGGGATCGAGCTGCAGCGTGCCGCGGCGGATCTCGCGGCGGACGATCCGGTCGCCGAGCGGGTTGCCGCTGGCGGCGATGATCGTGCCGTCCCCGAGCAGGCGGTCGGGCCGCATCCGCATCACGTACGGGAAGTTCTGACCGGCGTTGGCGTAGTGGAGGACGCCGGTGGTGGCGTCGAAGACCGCGGCGAACGCGGTCATCAGCAGCGAGTGCTCGCCGACGTTGCGGATCGCGGCGTCGATCGCCCGCAGCACCTGCTCCGGCACCAGCAGCTTCTCGTCGACCTCGGCCAGCGACTCGACCGCGCCGCGCGCGGTGCCGGCCAGGATCGCCGAGTGCACGCCGTGACCGGTGGCGTCGCCGATGACCATCAGCAGGCGCCCGCCCGCCATCGGCCGGTACGTCCACCAGTCGCCGCCGCAGGTCGAGGCCGGCTCGCAGTGCCCGACGATCTTGAACGGGCCGTGCTGGACCAGCTCGGGCG
>CAADGB010000274.1 GCA_900696455.1 uncultured delta proteobacterium | reverse complement strand
GAGGCCGAGCTCGCCGGCGAGGCGCCCACCCGCACGGCGCCGCCGGTCGGCCCGTCGGTCGCGCCCGCGCCGGCCCCGGTCGCGCCCGCGCGCCCCACCGACGCGCGCGCCGTCGCCATCCAAGGTGGCCACGGCGGCCACGGTGGCCACGGCGGCGCGCCGCTGCTCCAGCCGCTGGCGCCGGCCCGGCCGGTGCCGGTCGTGGTCTTCGACAAGGTCACCAAGCAGTACGGGAAGTTCACCGCGATCAAGGACGTCACCTTCACGATCGACGACCACCCGGGCCGCGGCGAGATGGTGCCGATCCTCGGCCCGTCGGGCTGCGGCAAGTCGACGGTGATCCGGCTCATCGCGGGCCTGACGCCGCAGTTCCCCCAGACCTCGGGCAAGGTCCTGGTCGACGGCAAGCAGGTGCGCGGCCCCGGCTCCGACCGCGGCATGGTCTTCCAGGACTACACCTCCTTCGACAACCGCACCGTGCTCGAGAACATCGCGTTCGGCCTCGAGTGCCGGGGCATGGGCAAGGCCGAGCGCCTCGACCGCGCCCGGCTGTGGATGAGCAAGGTCGGGCTGTCGATCAAGAAGGACGCCGACAAGTACCCGAGCGAGCTGTCGGGCGGCATGCGCCAGCGCGTCGCGATCGCCCGCACCCTCGTCCTCGAGCCCCGCATCATCCTCATGGACGAGCCGTTCGGCGCCCTCGATCCGCCGACCCGCTCGCGCATGCAGGATCTGCTGGTCGAGCTGTGGCGCGAGCAGTCGCCGACGGTGTTCTTCATCACCCACTCGGTCGAGGAGGCGGTCTCCCTCGGCGACCACATCCTCATCTTCTCGTCGTCGCCGGGCACGATCCTCAAGGAGGTCAAGATCCCGCCGCCCGACCGGCCGGCCAAGGAGATGCTGCGCGAGCAGCGGTTCCAGGACACGGTCTTCGAGATCAAGGATCTGATCGAGCGACTCGAGTCGTCGCAGCGCGGAGGCGACTGACCATGGCCAGGAAGAAGGCGGGCTGGTTCCGCTACCTCAAGGAGGCGTTCACCTACCGGTGGAACCTGCTCCTGTTCGGGGGCGCCGCCGCGGCCGCGCTCCTGTCGCCGTCCCCCGACGTGGTCCTGCCCCTGGTGCTGGCCGGCGAGCTGGCCTACCTCGGCGGCCTCACCACCCTGCCCCGCTTCCAGGCCGCGATCGACGCCAGGGCCCGCGCCGAGGAGCGCGGCCTCACCACCGGCAGCGCCCCGCCGCGCCAGGACAAGCAGCGGAAGCTGACCGACATCCTGGGCAGCCTCGAGGCCGAGCGCCGCAACCGCTTCCTGCGGGTGCGGGCGCGCTGCGTCGAGATGCAGCGCATCGCCAACGCGGTGCGCGGCGACACCCGCGACGAGAGCGGCGCCGCCGCCGAGCTGCGGACCCCGGCCCTCGACCGCCTGCTGTGGGTGTTCCTGCGCCTGCTCCTGTCGCAGCAGGCGCTGGGCCGCTTCCTGCGCGCCGCCGACGGCGAGACGATCAAGAAGCAGCTCGACGACCTGATCGCCCGCCAGCGCGCGGCCGAGGCGAAGCAGGACGAGCGCATCCTGCGCTCGCTCGTCGACAGCGTCGCCACCGCCACCCTGCGCCTGGACAACTACGAGAAGGCGCGCAGCAACGCCGAGTTCGTCGCCGTCGAGCTCGACCGCATCGAGAACAAGATCCAGGCCCTCACCGAGATGGCGATCAGCCACCAGGATCCCAACGAGCTGTCGATCCAGGTCGACGCCGTGGCCGAGGGCATGAGCCAGACCGAGGAGACGATCCGCGAGCTGCAGGCCATCACCGGCCTCGGCAACGACAACTACGAGGCGCCGTCGATCATGGCGGTCGACGTCACCGAGGTCAGCCGATGACCGACACCCCACCGATCACCCCGCCCGAGGACACCAAGAGCCTGGCCGGCAGCGAGGGCGTGTCGCGGGTCGCCGCCCTGCCCGCGCACTTCCCGGGCTGGGCGGCCCGCCTCGCCGAGCTCTACTTCTCGGGCACGACCTCGAGCTTCATCCTCCACGGCAACGTCTTCGACCTCGTGCGCATGAACGGCGACGGCTCGCGCTGGGGCGGGCTGGCCGAGTTCCTGGCCGAGCAGCTCTTCGGGCGCTGGGACCTGGTCCTCCACTACGACCTCGCCCGCGGCCTGCGCTGCCTGGCCGGCGGCAACGCCCGGCGGCTGCAGGGCATGGTCGAGAAGGTCGGGAAGGTGATCGGCGACGTCCGCCAGATCAAGCGCGACCCCACGACCAGCCTGGCCGCGATCGACCTCTTCATCCAGAAGAACATCATGGCCGACGCCGGCGACCGGCTGTCGACGGCGATCATCATCGACCACGCCAGCTACGTCGCGCCGCGCGGCGACCGGCTGTCCCTGGCCGACCAGACCCACCTGGTCACCCTGCTCAACTGGGCGTCGTCGCCGTACATCAAGCGCCTCACCCTGGCGTTCACGCTCATCGACGCCCGCCTCACCGACATCAGCGACCGCCTCGCCGCCAACCCGCACGTCGCCGCCATCGACGTGCCGCTGCCCGAGGCCGCCGACCGCGAGGCCTTCCTCGCCCACGCCACCCGCGGCCTCGACGTCGCCAGCTTCTCCGACTACGGCGCCGCCGAGCTCGGCAAGCTGACCGCCGGCATCTCGCTCACCGATCTCGAGGTCCTGATCCGCAGCTCGCGCGAGGGCGGCCGCCGCCTCGACGCCACCTACTTCCGCGACCTCAAGAAGCGGCTGATCGAGCGCCAGGCCTCCGGCATGCTCGAGTTCATCGAGCCCAAGTGGGGCCTCGACACCGTGGTCGGCCACGACGCCGCCAAGCGTCGGCTGCTCGACGACGCCGCGCTCATCAAGCAGGGCATGCTCGACACCGTGCCCATGGGCTACCTGTTCTGCGGCCCGGTCGGCACCGGCAAGTCGTTCCTCGCCACCTGCGTCGCCGGCTCGATCGGGGTGCCGGCGGTGGTGCTCAAGAACTTCCGCAGCAAGTACGTGGGCGAGACCGAGGGCAACCTCGAGCGCGTGCTCGGCGTGCTGCGCTCGATGGGCCCGGTGGTGGTCGTCGTCGACGAGGCCGACACCGTGCTCGGCGACCGCGACGCGGGCGGCGGCGACTCCGGCATCAACGCCCGCATCTTCGGCATGATCGCCAGCCAGATGGGCGACACCCGCTACCGCGGCAAGACCATCTGGATGCTGCTCACCGCGCGCCCCGATCTCCTGCCCATCGACATCAAGCGCCAGGGCCGGGCCGAGATCCACATCCCGCTCTTCTACCCGACCTCGCAGGACGAGCTGCGGTCGATGTTCCGCATCCTGGCCCGCAAGGCCGGGACCTCGCTCGCCACCGAGGACATCCCCGAGGTCATCCCCCACGAGGGCAACCTGTCGGGCGCCGACATCGAGGGCATCGTCGGCCGGGCGTGGCGGACCTCGATCCTGGCCGGCGCCAAGGCCATCACCCGCGACGCGCTGACCGCCGCCCTCGACGGCTTCATGCCGTCGACCCAGAGCCTCGAGCGCGAGCTCCAGGAGCTGGCCGCGATCATCGAGTGCACCGACGCCGAGTTCCTGCCGCCGGCCAAGATGCAGCGCCTGGAGCAGCTCGGCGGCCGCGAGAAGGCCCAGGAACGGGCCACCGCCATCAAGCAGATCATCGAGGAGCGCTGAGCGCCGCCGGCGCCGGCATCCGACCCGACCCCGACCCCGACCCCGACCCCGACCCCGACCCCGACCCGACCACGGCAACACGAAAGGGACGCCCATGGCACGCGCGAGCTGGATCGACGACGACGACCACCCCGACCTCGACGCCCACGTCGGGCAGCTCGAGCACTTCGCCACCGCGATCGCCGACGGCCACGTCGACGCCGACGAGCTGGCCCGGCAGGAGGACAACCTCAAGGCGGCGATGCGCGCCGTCGAGGGCGAGCTGTCCGACGACCAGCACGCCAAGGTCACCAAGCTCCTGGCCGAGGTCGCCGCCTACACCGTCATGCAGATGATGCACGACCTGGCCCAGGCCAAGGTCGCGCGCGCGGTCGCGGGCGCGAGCGCCGCCGCTCCGGAGTGATGCCGACCTCCGCCGCCCGCTTCGCCGAGGTCTTCGCCCGGGTCGAGCGCCTGATCGAGGAGCGCTGGGCCATCCCGGTGCGCATCCGGGACGTGCCCCACCCGTTCACCGGCGATCTCGACGGCGCCGAGATCCACGTCGACTACGATCTCGAGGCCGAGGACGCGCTGTTCATCGTCGTCCACCTCTTCGGCCACACCGTGCAGTGGAACGTCGACGACGACGCCCGCGCCATCGGCATGTACACCGGGCCCTGGGACGACGCCACCCTGGCCCGCCTGCGCGGCTACGAGGTCGACGCCTGCCGCTACTCGATGCAGCTCTTCCACGACGCCGGCGTCACCGACCTCGACCAGTGGCTGTCCGACTTCGCCGCCTGCGACTACGCCTACCTCGAGCACTTCTACCGGACCGGCGAGAAGCGCCCGTTCCGCAGCTTCTGGCGCGACGGCAACCCCTGCCTGACGCCGCTCGCGATCCCCGCCTTCTCCCCCCGGCGCTGGATGGCCCGCGGCGACGGCATCGTCATCTGACCGCCGCGCGATCAGGCTCGGCCCCCCGCGGCCGCGGCTCAGCGCCTGTCATCGAATCGATGCCAGGCGCTCGCTCGCTCGATCGATCTCGCCCGCAGACGGGCTCGTCCGATCTCATCCGGACCAGCGCCGCCTCGCTGCGCCTCGGCTCAGTCGCAGGCGTAGACGTCGGGCTGGCCGTCGGCGCGCTCGCAGGCCACCTCGAAGCCCGCGCAGTCGAGCGCCGGCGCCATGCGCTCGGGCAATCCGGCGGCGCCGCACCGGCACCAGCAGTGGTCGCCGGGACGGTGGTCGACCGGGACCGAGAGCTCGGCCTCGGGGTCGAAGGGATCGCGGTCGAACGCCTCGCCGCACGGACACAGCGCCTCGCCCAGGCACGCCGCGGCGAGGGCGGCGAGGGCGACCGAGGCGAGCAACCCGCGCATCCCTCGATGCTACGGGGCCGCGCCGCGGCTGGCAACCACCGCCGCGCGGGACACGGCGACCCGGGATGGTGCGCGGGCGGCGACCGGCGCCTCACCTGGCGACGACCTCGACCACGATCAGCAGCCCGACCAGGACGCTGGCGCCGCCGGCGATCGCGATGACGAGCCGCTCGATCCCGCGGCGCCGGGTCGTCCAGGCCAGGGGCCACGACAGGAGCACGGTGCACAGGGCCATCCCCGCCGTGGTGCCCGCGGCGAACGCGACCAGGTAGGCCAGGGCGCCCAGCGGGCTGGCGATCGTCGTCAGCGCCACCAGCGCGATCGCGCCCGAGCCCGCGAGGCCGTGGACCAGGCCGATCGCGAACGAGCGCCGCCGCGGCGCCGGCGCGGCGGCCGCGATCCCGCCCGCCCGCGGCGCGAGGTGCATCGCCCCCAGCCCGATCAGCATGGCGGCGACCACGAGCTCGACCGCCACCTCGACCCCGGCCGGCACCCGCACGCCGGCGGCGATGATCGCGGCGCCGACGCCGAGGAAGGTCAGGCTGTGGCCCAGGCCCCAGGCGACCGCGGTGCGCGCGGCCGCCGCCGGCCGCGCCTCGCGCTGCACGAGGGTCGCGATGGCGACGACGTGATCGGCGTCGGTGGCGTGGCGCGCGCCGAGCAGGACGCCGGCGCCGACGGTGGTGAGCGCGGTCAGGGTCAGGCTCACAGCGCACCGCCGATCACGCGCCCGCTGGCCGCGCCCACCGCCCAGCGGGCGGTGCCCGCCGCCGGCGCCAGGCCCCAGGCGGCCGCGGTCGCCGGCGCGCCGAGGGCGTACCGCGCCACCGGCGACGTCGCCTCGGGCGGCGTCCACACGCAGACCTCGCCGCCGCGATCTCCCGAGACCAGGACCGAGGTCAGCGGGGCCGCGGCCAGCGCGCTGACGACCTGGCCGTGGCCCGCGAGCTCGAGCGGCGCGCGCCCCTCCGGCCCGCGGCGATCGAACGGCCACAGGCAGATCGTCTCGCCGCCGCCGGTGACGAGCCAGGCCCCGTCGCCGGTCCACGCCACGTCTCGCGGCTTGGCGACGAAGCCGCTCATCTGGGCGTCCCGACCGCCGGGCAGGCGCCAGAAGTGCACGGTCGCGTCCTGACACCCGCCGGCGATCACCTTGCCGTCCGGGCGCCACGCCACGCCCAGCAGCGACGCCTTCCAGTCGAGGCGCCGCGCCAGCGTGCCGTCGACCGCGTCGAACACGCGCACGCCGCCGTAGCACGCCGCCGCGAGCTGGCGGCCGTCGGGCGACCAGGCGACGCCCGCCGCCGTCGACTCGAGCGCGGGCAACGTCAGCGCGTGCCCACTGGCCGGGTCGAGCACCAGCACCTGCCGGCCGCGCGCGACGGCGAGCCGCTTCCCGCGCGGATGCCAGGCCAGATGCTCGGTTTAGGTCGGCCCCGGCGCGAGCAGGGTGACCACGCCACGATCGGGGCGGACGAGCCGGACCGCGCCGTCGTGGCCGGCGGTGGCCAGGGTCGCCTCGGCCGGGCTCCACGCCGCCGCGGTCAGCGGCGCCGGGTGGACCTCGAGCACGCCCAGCGGCCGACCGTCGTCGCCGGCCGCGAGCGCCACCGCGCCGTCGCCGCGGGCCACGGCCAGGAGCTCGGCCCCCGGCGCCCAGGCGAGCGCCACCGGGTACTCGCCGACGTCGAGCCCCCACACCGGCGCGGCGCTCACGCCTGGCACGCCGCGAGCCCCCGGGTCAGCTCCTCGCGATCGAGGCCGCGCCCGATGAAGACGACCTGGCTGCGCCGCGGTCCGGGCGGCCACGGTCGATCGGACGTGGCGTCGAGCAGCATGTGCACCGCCTGCAGCACCAGCCGGAAGGGCTGACCGGCGAGGTCGAAGACGCCCTTCACGCGATAGAGGTCGGCGCCCCGCGCGCGCAGGAGCCCCGACACCCAGCCCATCAGCCGCTCGGGGTCGACGGGACGGTCGAGCTCGAGCCCGACCGAGGTCACGTCGTCGGCGTGGGCGTGGGCCGGCGCGAAGTCGTGGGCGTGGACCGGCGTGACCGGGCGATCGCCGACGCGCAGCGCCAGGTCCAGCTCCTCGGGGCGGTGCTGGGTGTAGAGCGCCCACGCGCCGGCCGCGGGGGTGCGCAGGCCGAAGCGGCGCGGCGCCGGTCCGTCGAGGACGAGGCGGGCGTGGACACCGCCGGTGGGGATCGCCCCGCCGGGCCTGACCTCGACCGGCGGGGCCGCGAAGCAGCGCAGGACCACGTCGGCGCCGGCCGGGAGCGTCGCCGCGGTCGCCTCCGCGACCCGGCTCACGACCACCGACATCGTCGGATCCGGCCCCGCCCCCAGCTCGAGGACGTGCGCGCCGGCCGGCAGGTCGAAGACGCCAGCCCACTCGAAGGGGTACTCGGGCTCGAGGAAGGTCGGGGATCGCTCGAGCGCGCGCGTCAGATCGAACCCACCCAGGTCGAGGACCTCGGCCAGCGGGACGTCGCCGCGCACGCCGCGGACCAGGCGCGCCATGCCGTTCATGGCCCGCAGCCGGCGCTCGAGCCCGGGCAGCGCCTCGCGCGCGACCAGATCGAGCTTGTTGAGGACCAGGACGTCGGCGAACGCGACCTGCTCGCGGGCCTCGAGCGCCTCGTCGAGGTGGCGCTCGAGGTTGTGGGCGTCGATCACGGTCACGATGCCGTCGAGCACGAAGTCCGCGCGCACGTCCTCGTCGACGAAGAACGTCTGCGCCACGGGGCCGGGGTTGGCCATGCCCGTGGTCTCGACCAGGATGCGGTCGAAGCGGTCCCGGCGCTTCATCAGCCCACCGAGCACGCGGATCAGGTCGCCGCGCACCGTGCAGCAGATGCAGCCGTTGTTCATCTCGAAGATCTCCTCGTCGGCGTCGACCACCAGCGCCTGGTCGATCCCGATCTCGCCGAACTCGTTCTCGATGACGGCGATCCGCTGCCCGTGGTGCTCGGTCAGGATCCGGTTGAGGAGCGTGGTCTTGCCGGCGCCGAGGAACCCGGTCAGCACCGTCACGGGGACGCGGTCGGAGGAGGCCATGCCGGGTCGGTATCGCATTTGGATTGCATCTGCAATAGCAATACACCTCGAACCGGACCGGTAACCGCCGCGCGACGAGCCGCGTCTCACCGCGAGCAGCCCCGTGCGGAGCGCTCCGGATCCGGCCCGGCGCGCCGG
>CAADGB010000273.1 GCA_900696455.1 uncultured delta proteobacterium | reverse complement strand
GCTCTCGTCGCTTCGTTACTCCTCGGATCAGATCGTCACGCTCGGCCTTCGTGTAGTTCCTGCGCACCCGAGCAGTGTCCCCGCCCGCCTCGGCGGCCGCCATGTGGGGTTCACACAGCGCTTACGATCTGCCTCACAAGTCCGCGTCTCGCAACGGCATTCAAACCGTTCGGTGCTCTAGCGCGCCGTCCCGGAACCCCGGCCGGTCACGGCGGCGAGGGCTCGACCCGGCGCGGCGGCGGGGTCTCGAGCACGACCGCCTGGACCGCGGGCGCGGCGGTGACCTCGACCACGCGGCAGCGGACGTCGAGCTCGGGGACGCGCGCCAGGGAGCGGACGAAGCGCTCGTCGCGGATGTCGCCGGCGAGCGGCACCACGCACACGGTCACCGGCCCGGGCGGCACGCCGGCGAGGCGGGCGTGGATGTCGCCGGCCTGGTAGCGCGCCTCGCCGGCGCTGGTGCGCGTGGTGTCGACCACCGGCGCGGCCAGCGACAGGTTCCAGCGCGCGGCGTCGCCGACCGCGGCGTGCAGCTCGCGGCCGGTCCGCGGCAGGCGGGCGAGGCGCCCGCCGATGGCGATCACGCGGGCGGTCGGGATCGCGGCCGCGCGGTCGGCGCGGACGATCACGTCGAGGACCGGGCCGCGGAGATCGAGGGCGAGGGCGAGGTCGTCGCCGGGGCCGGCGGTCAGGGGCACGCTGGCGACCACGCGATCGCCGAGCCCCGAGGTCACGGCGATCCCGGCGCGCAGCCGGCGATCGGGAGGCAGGCCGCGGATCGACCAGCGGTCGCCAGCGAGGGCGGCCGCGCACTGGTAGGTGACGGTGGCGCCGCCGCCCAGCACCACCGGATCGGCGCGGGTGACGCGGGCGGCGAGCTGGGCGGCGCGCTCGGCGCCGGGCGGCAGCCGCGGCGGCGTCACGGTCAGCGTGCCGCGGGCGGCGCGCCCCGGGGCCAGGCGCAGGGTCAGCTCGCCGCCGCCGGCGACCGGCGCCAGCGGCGAGCGCAGGTCGCCGTGGAGGGCGAGCGCCACCGACTCGCGGGGCACGTCGAGCGCGAAGCGGCCGGCGGCGTCGGTGACGGCCACCGGCGTCGACCAGTCGGCGTCGCCGAGCGGGATCGGCACGCCGTCGTCGCTGCACAGGAGCGCGACGCCGACGTGGACGGTGGCGCCGGCCAGCGGCCGGTCGTCGGGGCCCAGCACCCGGCCGGCGGCGCGCAGCGGGCGATCGGGGGGCGGATCGTCGGGATCGGGGGGCGGCGCGGTCCGCGCCAGCTCGGCGAACAGCGCCCGGGACTCGGCCGGGGCCCGGGTGAGCAGGCGCCAGGCCAGGGTCTCGCGCGCGCCGCGGGTCATGCGGTGGTCGTCGCCGAACCCGGCGGCGGTGGTGGCGAGGACCTCGCGGTACAGCTCGATGGCGCGCTCGTCGTCGCCGGGGGCGTTGCGGAAGTCGCGCAGGCCGGCCTCGGTGGCGCTGGCCACGGCCACCCGCCGCGTCTCGCGCTGCTCGGCGAAGACCTGGCGGGCCGCGGTCACCCGCTCGATCGCGCGATCGAGATCGCCGGCGAGGGCGTCGATCGTCACCAGGTTCAGGTCGAAGACCGCGCGCAGCGAGCGATCGCCGCCGGCGCCGTCGACGGCGGCCTCGGCCTGGCGGGCGAGCGCGCGCACGGCGTCGAGATCGGAGCTGCGGCGCATGAAGCACTCGAGCTGCCCCATCCGCGCCATGGCGCGCACGCCGCCGGCGCCGGCGCTCTCGGCGGCGATCGCGGCGTCGGCGTAGAAGGTCTCGGCGGTGGCGCACTCGCCGAGCACGTGCTCGACGGTGCCCTTGCCGTTGAGGGCGACGGCGAGGCCCAGCTTGTCGTCGCCGGCGCGGGCCCGGGCGAGCGCCGCGTCGATCACGGTGCGGGCGCGGCCGGCGTCGCCGGTGCGGGCGGCCAGCCCGGCCAGGGCCACGTCGCGGTACACCGCCGACAGCGCGGCGCGGGCCGCGGGATCGTCGGGGAGCCGGGGCCGCGCCACCTGCGCCCCGTCCTGGCAGCGCCGCGGATCGGGCAGGATCTCGGTGACCGCGGCGCCGCGCAGGGCCGCCGCCGGCAGGTCGTCGGCGAGGGCGAGGATCGCCGCCAGCTCGTCGCGCATCGCCAGGAGGCAGGCGATCCGGCCGTGGTAGGCGGGCGCCTCGGGCGCGGCGCAGGCGCGGGCCCGCTCCCGTCGCCAGCCGGCGGCGAAGTCGTCGAGCGCGGCGCGCTGGGGGGCCCACCCCGCGGCGTCGCCGAGCCGCGCCTCCAGGCGCGCCGCCACCGCGTCGGACCAGACGTCGGCCAGGGCGTCGTCGGCGAGGCCGCAGGCGGCGGCGGCCGGCGCGCGGCCACCGCCGCTGGCGCCGCCGGTGCCGACCGCGATCAGGGCGGCGACCCCGGCGGCGACCACCAGCGCGCCGCCGGCGACCGCGAGCTGGCGCGGCCGGCGCTGGGCGCGCTCGAGGGCGGTCAGCATGGCCTCGAGGTCGGGCCAGCGGGCGGCGGGGTCGCGGGCGAGCGCGCGCTCGAGCACCGCCCGCACCCGGCGCGGGATGCGGTCGCCGTCGGCGGCGGCGCCGCGCTCGACCGCCTGGCGCAGCTCGTCGAAGGAGCCGCCGCGGAACGGGCGCGCGCCGGCCAGCCCCTCCCACAGCGCCACCGCCAGCGCGTACTGATCGGCGCGCGGCCCGGCGGCCTGGCCGGCGAACTGCTCGGGCGCCATGTAGGCCGGCGTGCCCAGGAGCGCGCCGGTGCGGGTGAGCGTGCTCGACAGATCGGCGGAGTCGGTGCGCGGCGACGCCGGTCGCGGCGTGGCGTCGGGGGCGTCGGCGGCGAGGGTCGCGTCGAGGGCGGGGGACGCGGCGGCCGCCGAGGTGGCGGTGCCGGTGGCGGTGCCGGCGGTGGCCGCCGGCAGGGTGGCGGCGAGCGCGGCGTCGTCGAAGGCGCGGGCCAGGCCGAAGTCGGTGACCACGACCTTGCCGCCGCGGGCCAGGAGCACGTTGGCCGGCTTGAAGTCGCGGTGGACGAGGCCGGTGGCGTGGGCGGCGGCCAGGCCGCGGCCGGCGGCGCCCAGGACGCGCAGCACCTCGGCGGCGGGGCGCGGCGTCTCCCGCAGCCAGTCGGCGACGTTGGTGCCGTCGACGAGCTCCATCGCCACGAAGTCGACGCCGCCGGCGGTCCCGACCTCGTAGACCGTGATGACGTTGGGGTGGTTGACCTTGGCCATGGCCCGCGCCTCGCGCAGGAGCCGGGTGCGGGCCTCCGACTCGGTGGTGCCGCCGGCGTGCAGGAGCTTGAGCGCGACCCGCCGATCGAGATCGGGATCGTGGGCGGCGAAGACCACGCCCATGCCGCCGGCGCCGAGCACCCGCTCGATCACGTAGCGGCCGATGGTGTCGCCGGGGACCGGCGCCGCGCCCGGCGGGCGCGCGGGCGCGCTGCCCGACGCCGCGGTCTCGGCCAGCTCGTCGCCGTCGGCCATCGCCCGCGAGGATACCGCGTTCAGGCGGCGACGGCGGCGCGGGGGCGGCGCGGCGCCAGCTCGCCCGCGCACAGGAGCTCGGCGCGGGGCGCCGGCGAGGCGTCGAGGAGGTGGACCTTGCGGGCGGCGGTCTCGAGCGTGAGCTCGATGCCGTGCTCGGCCAGGGCCGGGCCCAGGCGGTAGGCCATGCGCTCGAGCCGGCGGTAGGTCGAGGCGTAGGCCTGGGTGACGATGGGGTCGAAGTTGGCGGTGGCGATGGGGTTGGTGGCGAGCAGCCGCCGCATGCGGTTGGACGGCAGGAACTTCACCACGGTCACCGCCGGGTGGGTCTCGTGCAGCGCCCGCGCCGCCTGCTCGTAGCGGGTGTAGGCCACGGTCTTGTAGTCCTGGACCAGGACCCACAGGAGCGAGTGGCGGTGGTTGAAGCCGGCCTCCTCCGCGACCAGGGGCAGGAACGGATCGATCAGCACCACCAGGTTGGCGCCGCGCTCCACCGCCGAGACGATGTTGGTGGTGCGGGTGACGAAGCCGTCGGTGTAGCGGCGGCCGTCGATCGTGACCGAGCTGAGGAAGGGGTGGATCGCGGCCGAGGCCAGGACCGCCCGGCTGATGGGCACGTGGTCGACGCCGGGCTCGCCGAACAGGACGTGCTCGCGGCGGTCCTGGTCGGTGGCGCCGATGTAGAGGCGGCGATCGAGGCGCCGGAAGTCGTCGGTGCGGCCGGGCTCGGCGAAGATCTCGGCCAGGCGGCGGCGCTTGTCGTCGGGGGCGAAGAACGGGCCGAACAGGGCGGCGAGCTGCGACAGCGCGCCGGTGACGGTGAGGCGCTCCTCGCGGTGGCGGATCCGCTCGCGGTAGTCGAGGAGGTGGCGGCCGACCGAGCACACCCGGGACGGCAGATCGCGCAGGGCCAGGTCGCGCAGCCCGAGATCGAGGTCGAAGCCGCCGCGGTTGGTCGGGTCGAGCTCGCGCAGGCAGCGGTCGAGCTCGACGCGGTTGGCCACCAGCGAGGTGACGATCGCGCCCGCGCTGATCCCGAAGTACATATCGAAGTCGTGGACGCTGAAGCCGCCGAAGGCGTCCTCGAGGCAGCGCAGCACGCCCAGCTCGTAGTAGACGCCGGTGATGCCGCCGCCGGCGGCGCACAGCGCCCGGGTGCTGGGCGCCGGGGTGACCAGCTCGGCGACCCGCGCGGCGAGGGTGGCCGGGGTCGGCGCGCTCAGCCAGCCGCCGATGCGGCGCTGGCCGAGGTCGAAGAGGATGGCCTCGCGGCTGGCGGCGGGCAGCGGGGGCACGAGCGCGAGGACGCGGTCGCGGCGGAAGCGACGCTCGCGATCGCGCTCGGCGCGTTCGCCGGAGAGGAAGCCGTCGAGCAGCGCCAGCGGTCCGCCGGCGACGTGGGGGCCGACCTCGACGAGGACGCAGTCGTAGTGGCGCGCCAGGGTCCGGCTGACCGCGGTGGTGACGTCGTGGACGCGGTCGAGGACGAGCCCGGCAGCGTCGAGCGGAGGCGCCGCCGGCGCGGCCGCGCCCGGGACGCCCGAGGCGCCCGAGGCGCCCGAGACAGGGGAGGCGAGATACAGCACCTCGGTCACGGCGCCCCGAGGGTAGCGCACCTGCGGCCCGTCGCGGCTGGTGACGACGCGGTGACGAAGCCTCATGCGCCCGCGCGGGCGGGATCGCGCCGACCCCGCCTCAGATCGGCCTCGGCCTCGGACCCGGCCTCGGACTCGGACCCGGCCTCGGACTCGGACTCGGGCTCGGACTCGGGTTCGGGCTCGGCCTCGGCCTCGGACTCGGATCAGAACTCGAGCTCGCGGGCCAGGAGCTGGCGGTGGAGCTCGGGCGTCAGCGGCACGTACCCGGTGTGGCGCGGCGGCATGACGTAGAGCGGCTCGGCGACCTGCGCCGGGTCGTAGCCCTGCTTCTTGAGGTCGCCCTTGACCTGCTTGAAGGTGCCGGTGACCTCGAGCTCGGGCTGGACGCGGAGGAAGACCGGCACGGCGTAGGGCGGGAGCTGGTCGCGGACGTGGCGGGCCAGGCCGGCGAGATCGAGCTCGGCCAGCGGCACCCGCAGCACCACCGACGCCATGCCGCAGCGGCCCTCGGCCCCCGGGACCTCGACCCCGTAGACCGTGGTCTCGGCGACCTGGGGGAAGGTGTTGAGGACCTCGGCGACCTCGTTGGTCGAGACGTTCTCGCCGCGCCAGCGGAAGGTGTCGCCGACGCGGTCGACGAACTGGGCGTGGCGCAGGCCGAGGTCGCGCAGCAGGTCGCCGGAGTTGAACCAGCAGTCGCCGGGGGCGAAGACGTCGCGCAGGAGCTTCTTCTCGCTCGCCGCCTTGTCGGTGTAGCCGTCGAAGACGTAGCGAGGGCTGACCTCGCCGATGAGCAGGCCGACCTCGCCTCGGCCGACCCGGATGAGCCGGCCGTCGGCGTCGCGCACCGGCTCGTCGCGGTCGACGTCGTAGCGGACCAGGGCGTAGGGGGCGGGGCACAGGCCGACGGTGCAGTCGGCGTTGAGCAGGTTGATGAAGGCGATGTTGCCCTCGGAGGCGGCGTAGAACTCGTAGACCTCGGCGATGCCGAAGCGGGCCTTGAACTCCTTCCAGATGTCGGGGCGCAGCCCGTTGCCGACGATCTTCCGGACCGGGTTGTCGCGGTCGTCGGGGCGCGGCGGCTGGTTGAGGAGGTAGCGGCAGAGCTCGCCGATGTAGGCGAACGAGGTGGCGCGGTAGCGGCGGACGTCGTCCCAGAACGCGGTGACCGAGAACTTGCGGCGCAGCGCCAGCGCGGCGCCGGTCGACGCCGCCGCGCTCCAGGCCACGGTCAGGGCGTTGTTGTGGTAGAGCGGCAGCGCCAGGTAGAGGACGTCGTCGGGGGTGAGGGCCAGCGCCGCCATGCCGAAGCCGCCGGCGGCCTTGACCCAGCGGAAGTGGCTCATGATCGACGCCTTGGGCATGCCGGTGGTGCCCGAGGTGTAGATGTAGAAGCAGGGGTCGCCGAGGCGGACGGTGGCGAGCTGGGGCGGCGACGCGGTGCGGGCGCGGGCCAGGACCAGCGCGGCGTCGGTGGCGTCGGGCGGCACGGTCTCGCGCCCGCCGTCGACCAGCCACAGCACGCGATCGCGGTCGTCGCCGCCGACCGCGGCCCGGACCGCGGCGAACTCGCGCCACAGCTCCTCGCCGACGACGAACGTGCGCGCGGTCGAGACCCGCAGGCTGTGCTCGAGCACCTTGCCGCGCTGGCGGGTGTTGATGACCGCGGCGATCGCGCCCAGCTTGACGATGCCGGCGACCGCGAACAGCATCTCGGGGCGGTTCTCGACCAGCACCGCCACCGCGTCGCCCTTGGCCACGCCGCGCGCCGCCAGCACGTCGGCCCAGCGGTTGGCCTCCTCGTCGAGCTGGCGGTGGGTGTAGCGGCGGTCCTCGTAGAGGAGCGCGGCGGCGTCGGGGCGCGCGCGCGCGTTCTGCTCGAGGTAGGTGCCGATCGACAGCACCTCGTCCTTGTCCTTCTTGGCGGTCAGCGGCAGGCCGCGGGCGATCGCGGGCAGCTTGCGCGCCACGCCCCGCAGCCGCTGCAGGGCCTCGGCGCGGCCGCCGAGCAGGCCCTCCAGATCGCGGGCGACGGCGGGGAGGGCGCGGACGAGCTCGAGCGGGCGCATGGGCGGTGAGGATAGATCATGAGGCCGGTTCGCGGCGGCGCCGCCACGCGCCGGACGGTCACCGCTCGGAGCGTGTGAAGGAATCACACGCGCTGTCGATCGGTCGGTCCCGGCGAGGACGCCGGTGCCGACCTGAGCCCGGTCAGATCGCCTCGGCTGCGCCTCGGCTCGGTCACCACGCGGTCAGCGGGCGAGGAAGATCGGGTTGGTGGCGCCGAACGGCCGGCGGCCGGGGTGGACCGGGGAGAGATCGGCGTCGCCGTAGGCGGCGACCACGACCCAGCTCCCACCCACCGGCACGTCGACCTGGACCACGTCCTGCCACCGCACCACCGGGTTCAGGGGATCGGCGTCGGCCGGCGTCACCGGGACGGTGGCGACCGTGACCCCACCGACGACGACGTCGATGGCGTCGACGTCGACCCAGCTCGCCGCCTGGACCTGGATGGCGACCGTGGCCTGGGCGCCGACGGTGGCGGTGTCGCCGGGCTGGGCCTGGCCGACCGCGACGTCGACGTGGATCCCGCCGGCGACGGTCGCCTGGCCGGCCACCAGGCGATCGCGGATCTGGTCGGGGGTGACCTGGCGCGGGTCGTCGGTGCCCAGCCGGATGCAGGTGCGGGGGTAGCCGACCGGCGAGCTGCGCACGCCGTGGCTGTCGGAGGAGCCGACCGCGAACACCGGCCGCCCGCTGTCGAGGATCGCGAACCAGCTCGCCACCGTGCCGTTGCGGTTGCGCAGCCAGTCGGAGTCGTTGAAGACCTCGACCAGGCGGAACTCGTCGTCCCAGTGCTCGGGGTGGGCGACCAGGCCGGTCATCGGATCGAGGCCGACGTAGCCGAAGTAGTTGGCGCTGCCCATGGGGTGGTTGATGATGATCGTCGGCTGCTCGGGGCGACCGCGGACCTCGTCGAAGACCTCGACCGGGCCCAGGGTGACGACCGGGGCGTCGGGGTCGGCGGCGGTGGGGAAGCGCTGCCACGCCGGCGCGCCCTGGTTGACGCGGGCGGGGTCGGGCTCGAGGGGGAACACGTTCATGTGGCCCCAGATCTCGAAGCTGGTCATCTCGATCGAGCCCACGCCCATCGCCCACGCCTCCCAGCCCCGGGCCTCGATGAGCGGCTGGAAGTCGTCGACCCACTCGTGGTCGGTGCGCACCAGGATCTCGACGCCGTCGGCCATCGCGCTCTGGATCTTGTAGGTGGCGTCGTCGGCGGCGTCGTTGCTGCGCACGGTGTGGATGTGGAAGTCGCCGCACAGCGTGCCCGCGCTGTCGACCACGCGATCGAGCGCCGGCGTCAGCGGGAAGTCGGCGCCCTGATCGATGTCGACGCTGGTCTCGAACAGCTCGTACTCGGAGCCGCGCGACACCACCCCCTGGTACTCGCCGGGGACCAGCGAGATGCGCAGCGGCGTGCCGTCGTGGAAGTGGACGGCGTGGCGGCCGCCCGGGGGCCGCGGCTCGCCGAAGGCGTCGGGGACGTCGAGCAGCGGCGGCCCGGTGGGATCGGGCAGGAGCTGGATCCGGGCCGGGATCGTGGCGCCGGCCTGGTCGACGACGCGGTCGATGACCAGGGTGCCGAGCTCGGGCAGGGCCAGGGCGGCGGTGGTGGCGCCGGCGCCGACCTCGGCGGTGGCGAGCGGGCCGGCGGCGGTGACCGCGGTGAGCGTGACGTCGGCGCCGGCCGGGACGTGCAGGGTGAACGCGCCGCTGGCGTCGACCGGCGCCCGGGTCAGGTAGGCGCCGCCGGCGGTGGCGGTGGCGTGGACGCGCGCGGTCGCGCCGGCGGGCACGCCGGTCACGGTGCCGGTGATGGCGCGCAGGCTCTCGCCGTCGGCGCGGGCCCGGGCCTGGACCACGCCGTCGAGGCCGGGGCCGCCGATGGCGATGCGGGCGTGGGCGCGGCTGGTCAGCGCGCAGCGCGGGATGGGGTAGGGGTCGTTGAGGGCGCCGATGAAGCCGGCCTGGGCGATGCTGCCGCCGAGGGGGCCGTCGGCCGGGCGGTAGGCGAAGCTGGCGCCGTCGTCGTCGACGAGCTGGGCCCACGCCGCGCCGCCGATGTTGTCGGTGAAGCCGGTGCCGGGCACCGCCGCCGGCATGCGCTTGGTGTACATGAGGCCGTGGAGGACGGTGCCGGACACCGCGTCGACGTCGCGGCCGGAGCTGACGTGGAAGGTGACCTCGACCACGTCGGCGCCGGGCGCCAGCGCGTAGTCGATGGCGGCGGTCATGTCGCGGAAGTCGTCGGACAGGAGCCCGGACAGGAGCGGGTCGAGGAAGGGCAGGGGCGCCAGCCGGCCGCGGGCGCGGATCACCGCGGGCTGGCCGTCGCTGCCGTCGTTGACCACCGTGACCGCCTCGGTGACCACGGTGGCGCGGCCGACCATCAGGAACATCTCGCCGAAATCGGCGGGGGCGACCATCGCGCCGTCCCGGACCAGGGCCAGGCCGACCGGGCGGCCGCCCCACGGATCGTAGAGGTCCGACGGGCCGGCGTCCTCGATCACCAGCGCGACCCGGTCGTTGGCGAGCACGAAGTCGCCCACCGCCCAGGTCTCGAGGCCGAGGGTCGTGGCCGGGAGCTGGCTGGCGTCGGTGATGCGGCCGGCGCGGGCCTCGGTCGGGCCGGCGCCGAGCGGCGCGGCGTGGCCCGTCGCGTCGCCGTCGGGCGGGAGGTCGGGGGCGCACGAGGCGCCGTCGCCGTCGTCGCCGCAGGCGGTCACGAGGCCGAGCGACGCGCCGAGGCACGCGGCGAGGACGAGGCGGAGGCGGAGGCTGGACAGGCGCATGGATCCCTCGGGCGACATGCTACCCGAGGCCGCGGCGCCGGTTTCACGTTCGCTTCACGGGCGTGACGATAACGACACCGACGTACCCGGCGTGGGGCCGGCGGCGCGCGGGCCGCGGTACGGTCGGCGGGTGCCGCGATCGAGCGTCCTCGTCAACGCCTGCCTGGTCGGGGCCCTGGCCGCCGCCGCGCCGAGGGCGACGGCGCGCGCCGACACCGGCGACGACGCCCGGCGCCTCCTCGATCAGGCGGCGACCCGGATCGAGCAGGCGCGCCAGCTCCGCGACCTGCTCGCGCTGGCGCGCGCGCTGGCCTACGCCGACCCGCGCGAGGTCGAGTGGGTGTTCGCCAGCGCCTACGGCGAGCTCCTGGGCCACCCGCTCCTGGGCCCCCTCGTCGACAACCTGGTCGCCCAGTACCGGGGTGGGCGGGCGCGGCTCGAGGTCGACGCCGGCGCCGGCGTCGACGTCGCGACCCCGGCGGTGGTGAGCGCGGCGGTGGCGGCGGCGTGGGAGCTGCCGCTGTGCCGGGTCGTGGGCGCGCGCGCCGCCGGGCTCGGCGGCTGGGAGGACGGCGGCACGTTCGGCTCGTACGTGCTCACCGGCTCGGCATGCCTGCCGCTGCCGGCCAACACCGTCGAGGTCGCGTACACCCGGCGCGGCCACGTCCGCACCTCGCTCCTGACGGTGCCGGTGGTGCTCGACGACCGCCGCACCGGCGATCTGTACGACATCGCGATCCGCTTCTACCGCTATCGCGGCGCGCACCACCAGCTCGACGTCATGCCGCTCGCGGTCCAGATCGACGTGTCGCGCGACGACGACGGCGGCTTCGCCGCGATCGGCTCGTCGGTCGAGACCGCGCCGGTGGTGTGGCGGCGCCGCGGCAAGGGGCTGGCCGGCGGCGACCAGGTGTTCCGCTTCATGCAGGTGCGCATGCGCTACCAGGACGACGACGCCGCGGTCGGCGGCCGCGACGCCGGCGCGGTGACGGTCGTGCCGCTGGAGCTGGCGGGGATCCACGTCACCCCCGACGTCACCGTGGGCGGCGGCGGCGGCTACGTGCGGGCCGCCGGCAGCGAGGGCACCGGCGAGGCCGCGGTCGACGTGGTCGAGGAGAGCGGGGTGGTCGCGCACCTCCAGCTCGACTGGGTCATGGGGCCGGTGCGGGGCCAGGTCCGGATCGCGCGCGAGCTGTACCCGACCTACGACGCCCAGTTCGTCGTCGACGACCGGATCGCGACCCGCCTCGACTACGCCGCGGGGCGGGTGGCGGGGGCGGTGACGGCGTTCGCCGCGCGCGACCAGGTCCGGCGCGAGGGGGCGACCCCGCCGCCGGAGCTGGTGAGCGGCGGCGGCGTCGACGGCGCCTACGCGCTGGGCCGCGGCGTGCACGCGCTGGCGCGGGTCGAGGCGGCGCACGCCCTGGCGGCGGGCACCAGCGCCGAGCCGGTGCGGACGCGGTTCGAGGTGCGGGCGTCGGCCGGCGTGGCCTATCGCTGGGCGCGCTGACGCGGGCGGCGACCGGCGGCGGCGGTCGCGGTCAGGGGCGAGGGCCGAGCGCGACCAGCAGCACCGGCAGCTCGCGGGCGCCGTCGACGTCGAGGAGCTCGACCAGCTCGTCGTCGAAGAACGCGCCCACGCTCGACACGCCGAGGCCGTGGGCGACCGCGGCCAGGTACATCCGCCCGGCGGCCACGCCGGCGTCGATCCAGGCGTAGCGGAAGCCGCGCGAGCCGTCGGGCCAGGCCATGGCCGCGACGTCGGCGGACAGGACCACCACCGCGGCGGCGCGCTCGACCACCTCCTGGGACAGCGCCAGCTCGTAGGTGGCGTCGCGCACGTCGCCGGCGCGGACCTGGATCAGCGCGCGCTCGGCGGCGCGGTGCTCGTAGACCCCGGGCGCCAGCCCGGCGACGCGGATCGCCACGACGTGGAGCCGCAGCGGCCGCTGGGCCAGGACGCCGCCGCCGCGGGCGCGATCGACGACGCTGGCCAGCTCGGTCAGCGTCAGCGGCGCGCCGCCGAAGCGTCGCTCCGAGCGTCGGCGCTCGATCACGGCGCCGAGGGCGTCGCCGTCGCCGGACGGCGGCGGCAGCGCGACGACGGGCGCGTCGCCGGGCAGCGCCCGCGGCGCCAGGAGCGGCGGGGGGACGGCGCGCGGCGCGGCCGGCGATCCGGCGAGCACCAGGCCGGTGCGCGCCGCCATCAGGCGCACGGCGTCGGGGACGTCGGCGCGGACCGGCACCTCGGTCGCCGGTGCGAAGCCCGGCTCGGCGGCGCTCGCGGCCGCGTCCGCCCGCGCCGCGCCCATCGGCACCACCACCATCGGCCCCTGCCGCGCGAGGTCGACGCCGAGCGTCGCCGCCACCCGGCCGTCGTCGAAGCGCCCCACCGCCCGGCTGGCGAGGCCGAGCCCGGCGCCGGCCGCCTGCAGGTTGGCCAGGGCGTGGCCGGCGTCGAGGGTGCAGTAGCGGTAGCCGCGCTCGCCGTACTTCCACGACGACCGCCCGCACAGGGTGGACAGCACGACGGTCAGGGGCGCGGCGCGGATCAGCGCGCCGTGGGCGCTGGCCGCCGCCAGCTCGGCGCGGACGTCGCCGCGGCGCAGGAGGGGGAGCGCGTGATCGCGCGGCGCGAAGTGGTAGAGGCCGGGCTCGAGACCGTCGACCTCGCCGACGACGACGTGGGTCACGGTCGGGTAGAGCGCCCCCGACGACGCCGCGGCGCGCTTGTGGAACGGCTTGCCCGGCGGACCGCTGACGTCGGTGACGCCCTGGGTCAGGTGGAGGAGCGTCGCCAGCGCCGCCACGGTCACCGGGGCGACGCCCGGCCCCAGCGCGTCGGGCAGCGCGGCGGCGGCGGCGAGCGCGGGGCCGGTCGCCATCGTCACCGGCGCCGCGCGCGGCAGCGCCACGGTGGCCAGCGCCGGGTACGACTCCCACGGGCTGGGCGGGTGGTCCCAGTCGACGCGGGGGCCGCGCGCGATCACCGTGCGCCGCGAGTGGGCGCTGCGCTGGTGGTACCAGCGCGACAGCGGCAGCGCGCGGCCGTCCTCGTGCACGACCTGCTCGAGCAGCTCGCCGCCGGCGGCGCTCACCGCGCCGGGTGCGCCCAGCTCGATGCGCACGACGCTGGCCCCGCGCGACCAGCCGATCCAGAAGCAGAGGCCGCCGAACGCGACCAGGCCGAGGGCCCGCGCCGTCCACGCCACGCCGGGGCGGAAGCGCTGGCCCGACGCGGCGAGCGACGGCGCCGCGCGCCGCACGAAGCGGGCGAGGAGCGGCGCGTTGATCCAGACGTGCGCCACCACCAGCAGCAGCGTCAGGTACCCGAACAGGTAGTGGAGGTCGAACGCCGGCAGCTCCTGGTTGGCGACCCAGAAGATGCCCAGGCCGGCGGTGATCGCGAAGTAGAGGAGCAGGGCGACGCCGACCACGACGTTGATCGCGAACCGCCGCACCGGCTGGCCGCGGAGCGCGCGCCAGGTCACCCAGGCGGCGATGGCCACCAGCGGTAACGCGGCGACGACGATCACGCTCACGCCATCACCGTAGCAGGGCCGCGCCGGCCCGCGCGTCGGCAGAGGCCCTTCCTCGGCCTCGGGCTCGGCCTCGGGCTCGGCCTCGGCCTCGGGCTCGGCCTCGGGCTCGGCCTCGGGCTCGGCCTCGGGCTCGGCCTCGGGCTCGGCCTCGGGCTCGGCCTCGGGCTCGGCCTCGGCCTCGGGCTCGGCCTCGGGCTCGGCCTCGGCCTCGGCCTCGGCCTCGGGCTCGGCCTCGGCCTCGGCCTCGGGCTCGGCCTCGGCCTCGGGCTCGGGCTCGGCCTCGGCCTCGGCCTCGGCCTCGGCCTCGGCCTCGGGTCCGGATCCGGGGATGCGGAGGCCCTTCCTCCGTTCACCCTGAGCTCCTCACCGACCGCGGCCGGAGCTCGCGGGAAACGAACGGCGAGCCAAGCTCTCCGGTCGGCCTGAGCCGCCCGAGCGCCAGCGAGGGCGTGTCGAAGGCCGACGGCCGACACGCCGCGGCCCGCGCGGCGGCCGCGCCCGTGCTCGCCCGCACGGGAGGGAGCGCAGCGGCCAGCTCGGCCGGCGGTGTGACCTCAGGTCGCGACGCAGCGCTGACGCGCGGCCGGCGTCGTCGCCGCCAGCGCCGCGGCGCGGGCCGCGGTCGCCGCCGGCCCGTTCCACAGCGCGAGCAGCGGCGCGTCGAGCAGGTTGCCCAGCACCGGGCCGGCGTGGTCGACGAGGTGGACGGTGCCGTCGGGATCGATCGCCGCCTGCTCCCACGCCGCCCGGCACGGCCGGAAGCGGGCGCGGTTGGCGAAGTCGTCGG
The DNA here is from genome assembly GCA_900696455.1 of uncultured delta proteobacterium. Classification (GTDB taxonomy): domain Bacteria; phylum Myxococcota_A; class Polyangia; order Haliangiales; family Haliangiaceae; genus UBA2376. Next base: position 21,039 of record CAADGB010000273.1, on the reverse strand, counting down.
CGGCGCGGAAGGCGACCGCGCGCGCGTCGCCGCTGCAGGCGCAGGCGGCGGGCGGCGCCAGGTGATCGACCACCACCAGCGGGGTGCCGGCGACCGCGGCGGCCAGGTCGGCCATGGCGGCGGCGACCTCGGCGGCGTCGGGCGCGATCAGGTCGGCGCGCGAGAAGCCGTTGACCGCGCAGGTCTCCTCGAGCTTGAGCCAGTCGACGCCGAGGCCGGCGCACACCCGGCCGAGCTCGGCCACCTCGCCGAGGTTGGCGCGGCCCACCACCATCGACACGCCGAGCCGGAGGTCGGCGCCGGCGCGCGACCGCCACTCGAGGGCGGCGGCGACGTGGTCGAGCACGCGCCGCAGGTCGCCGAGGACCCGGATGCGGTCGTTGGTGGCGGGGGTGGCGCCGTCGAGCGAGACCATCACGCTGGACACGCCGAGCTCGACCAGCGTCCGCACCCGCGCGCCGTCGAGGAGCATGCCGTTGGTGGCGAGGTGGAGGTCGGCGCGCCGGCCGCCGCGGGCGCGGCCGATCGCGCGCAGGGTGTCGAGGAAGGCCGGCGAGCTCAGGGCCTCGCCGCCGTGGGTGAAGCCGACGTAGTCGACGTGGGCGAAGGGCTCGGCCAGCGCGGCCAGGAGCCAGGGCGGGGCGGTGCGGGCGCGCCCCTCGCGGGTGCGCGCCGGCGCGTCGGTGATGCAGTGCTGACAGCGCAGGTTGCAGGCCTCGGTCACCGTCAGGTAGAGCCGCGCCGGGTAGGTCGGCAGATCGACCACGCCCTCGGCGTAGGCGTGGGCGGCGAGCTCGCCGTTGCGCGCGCACAGCTCGAGGGCGTGGGGCGGCGGCGGGGCGCTGCGGTCGAGGACGAGGGCGCTGGCCGGCGGCAGGTGGAGCTGGTCGCCGTCGAGGCGGGCGCCGCCGGTGGCGAGCAGGACGGTGGCGGCCGGGCCCGGCGACAGGGCGCGGGTCACGGCCGCGGGCCCGCGGTGCAGGAGGAGCTCGATCGCGCGCGCGCCGCGGGCGCGTCGCATCACCACGACCTCGTCGTCGGCGGTGACCTCCTCGTCGCCGTCGACGAACAGCGGCTCGCGGCGGCGCAGGGCCAGGGCGTCCCGGACCAGGGCGCGGGTGGTGGCGTCCCACGCCGCCTCGTCCCACGGCATGGGCTGGCGATCGGGCCACGAGTCCTCGAAGTCGCGGGCCGCGGCGTCGCCGCCGGCGCGCAGCCCGACCTCGTCGCCGTAGTAGAAGAGCGGCACCCGCGCGCCGAGCGCCACCGCGGCGAGCGCGAGGCGGGCGCGCGCCGGGTCGGTGACGGTGGCGATGCGCGGCTGGTCGTGGGTGCCGGCGAAGCCGAGGCCGCGCGGGCCGGCGGCCCCGCGCCGGCGCTGCCGCGCCCACACCCGGGCCACCTCGGCGGCGGGCGCCGTGCCGGCGAGCCAGCCCACCAGCGCCTCGCGGGCGGCGAAGTCGGTGGCGGCGTCGAGCGCCGCCGGCGCGAAGCGATCGAGGCAGGCCGGCACCACCTCGCCGAAGACCACGGCGTCGGGCCGGATCGCCCGCACCGCGCCGCGCACCCGGCCGACCAGCGCCAGCGGCAGGTCGGCGGCGGCGTCGACGCGGACGCCGTCGGCGCCCCGGCGCACCCAGCTCGTGAAGGTCTCGACCAGCCAGTCGGCGACCGCCGGCTCGTCGGCGCGCAGGAGCGGCTCCTGCCACTGCCCCTTCTGGTAGTGGGCGTAGCCGGGATCCGGCCCCTCGCTGCACGGCCAGCGATCGACCGCGAACCAGCTCCAGTACGGCGACGCCGGGCCGCGGGCCAGCACGTCCTGGAAGGGCGGGAAGTCGCGGTGGACGTGGGTCGCCGCGACGTCGCACAGCACGCGCATGCCGGCGGCGTGGGCCTCCTCGCACAGCCGGCCGAACGCGGCCTCGCCGCCGAGCGCCGGATCGACCGCGCGCGGATCGACGGCGTCGTAGCGGTGCGGCGACGGCGCCACGCACAGGGGCGTGAGGTGGAGGACGTCGACGCCGAGGTCGCGCAGGTAGGGCAGGGCCTCGACCACGCCGCGCAGGTCGCCGCCGGCGTGGTGCTCGCGATCGGAGCGCCCGGGCTCGGCCCAGGTCGGGCGCGCGCCGCCGCGGCGGAAGCGATCGACGAAGACGGTGTAGACCACGGCCCGCCGCCACCACGCCGGCGGCGGCGCCGGCAGGTCGGCGAGGGTGACGGCGAGCCAGGCGCCGCCGGGGCCGGCGACGGTGCGGCCGTCGTCGAGGGCGAAGGTGTAGGCGAGGCGGCGACCGGCGCCGGGCAGGCGGGCCTCGAACGTGACGTGCGACGGGTCGGCGTCGATCGCGCGCATGCGCCGGGTGACGACGCCGGCGCCGTCGTCGGCGCGCACCGCCAGGCCGCGGCTGCGCGAGGTCCGGCGCAGGGCGGCGCGGACGATCACCGCCCCGTCGTCGGTGCGCTCCAGCCACGGCGCCGCCGGCGCGTGCAGCACCGGCTCCTCGGTGCCGCCCACCACCAGCGCGCCGTTCTCGACCAGGCCGTCGTGCATCGTCCGCCACGCCGGATCGATCCACCACCCGCCGCCCGGGGCCTGGGCCTTGACCGCGTAGACGCCGGGCGCCAGCGGCAGCGTCAGCTCGAAGCCGTCGCCGGCCGGGCTCATGGCGTGGCCGACCGACCAGCACGGCAGCTCGCCGCGCAGCTCGAGGGTGGTGGTCGGCGCCGGCGGCCGGGCGCGGACGGTGACGGTGGGGGTGACGGACGGCGTGGCCATGACAGCTCCTGGGGCAGCGACCGGATCAGGCGCCGGCGCAGATGCGCTCGATCGTCCGCCGCGGGGTGCCGTCGGGCGGGCGCAGGTAGGTGGTGTGACCGTGATCGTCGGCCGAGGCGGTCCAGTGCTTGCCGGCGCCCTCGGCCCGCGCTCGCCAGTCGGCGGCGACCCGCTCCTTGTGGCGGGAGGGGTAGACCTCGAGGCCGTGGGCGTGGTCGATCACCCGGTCCATGCGGGCGCGATCGCGCAGCCGCGCCGGGTGGGCGACCACGTCGAGGGCGCCGTCGGCGCGGATGGTCTCGATCGCCTCCTCGGGCGACCACCCGAACAGCTCGCGGTCGGCCTCCCAGTAGGCGCGGTGGGCGCGGATGAAGTCGTCGTAGACCAGGCGGTTGCGGCGGGCGACCAGCTCGAGGAAGTCCTGGAGCGCCGGGAACTCGGTGCCGACCCGCGACGCCAGCGCGCGATCGGGATCGAGGTACCAGCGCTGGTCCTCGGGCAGGCCGTCCAGCCAGGCGAGGCAGAACGTCCGCCAGCGCAGGCAGGCCGTCACCGCGCGCGCCCCCAGCCGGGTCTCGCCCAGGGTGCCGTCGAGGGCGCGCCGGGGCGGGAAGTAGGCCAGGACGTGGACCTGCTCGGCGCGGGCGGTGCCGAAGTGGATGAAGGTCGTGACCTCCATCGCCGGCACCAGGGTCACGCCGAGGGCGGCGGCGGCGGCGGCGGCGCGCGGCACCGCCGCGAACGTGTCGTGGTCCGACACCGCGATCACCTCGAGCCCGAGGCCGGCGCGGAACGCGACGTAGTCCTCGGGCTCGGCCCGCCCGTCGGAGAAGCGGGTGTGCCCGTGCAGGTCGGTGGGGACGGTGTCGGCGCCGGTCACGGCACGACGACGCGGGGCACGACGTAGTTGGCGCCGAAGTTGTTGTCCCAGAACTCGTAGGTGCGGGCGCCGTTGACGACGCCGTGGCGGTAGACCACCGCGTACTCGAAGGCCTCGCCGCCCTGCGGCAGATCGAGATCGAGCTGCCAGCGCTCGCGGCCGCTCCACGGGTAGTCCTCGGCCCAGTACCAGCGGTTGACGTCGCCGGCCTGGCCCATGCCGAGCTGGATCACCGTGTCCCAGCCGTCGGTGGTGGCGACGATCTCGATCTGCTTGTCGTAGTCGAGATCGGCGAGCTGGAGCGACAGCGAGCCGGTCACGCGGTCGTGGTCGACGACCACGGTGTCGCGCCACGGCTCCATGCGCACGACCTGGTACGACGGGCCGTCGTTGTAGACGTGGAGCTCGCCGTGGTTGTCGTCGAAGTAGGTGTGGCCGGCGCCGTCCTGGTACCAGGCGTCGAACAGCATCGTGCGCTGGCCGCTCGAGACCGTGACCGGCACGTGCCACTCCTCGTCGCCGTTGCCCCAGGTCGTGACGTAGTGGCCGATCGAGGTGCGCTCGGTCTGGTCCTCGGGGGTCTTGTAGATGACGCCGACGCGCTTCCAGTCGAGGTTGGCGCCGGTGACCGGGCGCACGCGCAGCTTGACGATGAGGTCGACGGCGCCGCAGCCGAAGCGGGTGTTGGGGAAGCGGCACACCGACCACGCGGTGCCGGTGTAGCTGACCATCGTGGTGTTGCGCTGGCCCTCGTACTGCGCCCAGTCGTGCTGGCCGACCTCGCCGAGGTCGGGGGCGGTGATGCAGGCGACCTGCGCCGGCAGCGGCAGCAGCACGGCGCCGGCGAGGGCGGCCTTGCCGGCGGTGGCGCCGTGGTGACGGAGGCGGGTGAGGGCGGAGGCGAACAGGTCCGGGGTGGGGAGGCGGTCCATGCCGCGACGGAGAGCAACGCTCGTGCCGCGGGGAGGGACGGCGCAGGTCGGCGAGATGACGAGGGAAGCTGGTAAGACCGCGGTGGCGCGCGGGCTGGCCGGCGTTGCGTCGCGCAACGTGGGGGAACGGTCAGCGGGGATGGGGCGCGGATTCGGGCTCGGGCTCGGGCTCGGGCTCGGGTCCGGATCCGGATCGGGATTCGGGCTCGGATTCGGGCTCGGACTCGGGCTCGGGCTCGGATTCGGGCGCGGATTCGGGCTCGGGCTCGGGCTCGGATCCGGATCCGGACCCGGGCTCGGGTACGGATCGCGCCGCGCTGGCCGTCCGCCGACGTCCGGCGCGCCACGCCCGGCGTCAGCGCCTCGCGTTCATCCAGGTGACCAGCGTCTCCGCCTCGTGGCGATCGGTGACGCGCTCGTGGACGAGGTTGAGCAGCGTCATGGCGTGGGCGGCCAGCGCGTCGACGCCGGCCGCGGCCCACGGCGCGCGCGCGTCGAGCGCCTCGGCGAGGTGGCGGAGCGGTCGCGAGGCGCCGGCCAGCACCAGCCGGTCCTCGTGGACGCGCGCGAGCGGGGCGCGGCGGTCGGGCGCGATCGTGACGCGGCCGTAGTGGCGGACCGGGATCGCCCGGCCCAGCCGCTCGTCGAGGGCGAGGGCCAGCGCCTCGAGCGGGTGGGGCGGCGGCGGCGGGGCGTCGGCGCGCTCGCGCGCCTCCTCGAACCGGCGCATGCGCTCGGCGAGCGCCGCCTTCGCCTCGGACACCCGCGCGCGGTCGGCGAGCCGGGCCCGGACGTCGAACGCGCCCTCCTCGCCCGGCCGCGCGGCCGGCGGCGTCACGGGGGTGGGGGCCGGGCTCGGGCTCGCGGGGCGCGCGGACGTCGGGCTCGGGTTCGCCGCGCGCGCCGCGGTCGGGCTCGCCGGCGCCGGGCTCGGGTCCGGGGTCGACGCGGCCGGGGTCGGCCGCGCGTGCCCGCGAAGGCCCGGGCCGGGATCGGCGCCGTGGTGCCGGCAGAGCGCGGCCACGGCGGCGCGCAGGTCGCGGGGCGCGGGCGCGACGAAGAGGCGGCCGGCGAACGGGGCCTGCTCGGGCGAGGTGACCTCGATCGTCCCGTCCTCGGTGACGACCTCGACGACGCCCGGGCGGTCGCCGCCTCGCCACAGCGCGCCGGTCACCGGCAGCCCGGCCAGCGCCTCGTCGGGCCACGCCGAGATCGTGACCTGGGCCAGGACGCCCGGCGGGGCGGCCACCACCCGCTCGAGCGCGGCGGCCGCGGTCGCCACCAGGTAGCGGGCGCGCGCGTGCCAGGGCTCGTCGAAGAGCGGCCGGCTCGCCGTGCGGTCGTCGGTGAGCGACGGATCCTCGACCACGGTGTGGGTCGGCCACGGGCACGGGTCGGGCATGACGTCGTAGGGGTGCTGGCCGCGGCTGGCGTGGACGCCGCGGGCGCGCGCGGCGCGGGGGTGGAGGAGCGCCATGACGCCGCGGCGGGCGCCGCGGTCGAGGTCGACCACGTCGAGCGCGGCGTCTCGCACCTCGGGCGGCAGCGCGAGGCGGGTGCGCGGCGCGCGGCCGCGGTTCTCGCGGGTGCGGGCGTCCAGCCGCAGCTCGTTGGCCGCGTTCACCATCGTCACCGCGGTGAGGGTGGCGGCCAGCCGCGCCTCGTCGGGGGTCAGGCGGAGCACGATGCGCGCGCGGTCGAGGGGCTGACCGGCCGGCTCGTCGACGACGTACCACACCGCGCCGAACCGGCGGTCCTGGTCGACGATGGCGCGCCAGCGCGCGGGCTTGCCGCTGACGGTGTCGAACAGGGGCGCGCCCGACACCTGCCGCGGATCGAGGCGCCCCGACAGCACGGCGGCGCGCAGGCGGCGGCGCAGCCACGGCGGCGTGGTGCGGTCGGCGCCGACCGCGCGCTGGACCAGGGCGACGGCGAGGCGGCCGACGTCGCGGGCCAGGCGCTCGCGGTGCGCGGCGGCGAGGCCGCCGGGGCGAGCCAGCTCGGCGACGAGATCGGGCGCCTCGATCGCGATCGCGACCGGCGGCACGACCGCGAGCGGCAGGTCGGCCCGGTGCTCGCCGTCGACGTGGAGGAGCATGCGCGACCCCGGCTCGTCGACGAAGCCGATCTCGCCCCGGCCCAGGCCGTGGGTCTCGCCCAGCTCGTCGAGGCGGCGCGTCAGCTCGGGCGCGGCGCCGGGGATGGTCGGCGCGGGCACGACCCCGCGCGCGACCCGGCGCTGGGCCTGCAGGCGCGTGACCCGGGCGGTCACGTCCTCGACCGACCCGGGGCCGAGCTCGGTGAGGAGCTTGCGCAGCGCCTCGCCGGCGGGGTCGGGGGGCAGCGCCAGGACCGGCGCGTCGAGGGGATCGGCGGGATCGCCGGCGAGCCAGGAGCCACGCCAGGCGGCGATCGCGAGGGCCCGGCCGTGGGTCGCCGCGGTGATCGACGCGCGCTCGCCCTGGATGGTCGGCCAGGCGGGGGCGGCGCGCACCGCGGCGCGCACCTCGTGATCGCCGGGGCGGTGGAACGCGAACCAGGCGGCGAGCAGGCGCCGCGCCGCGGGATCGTCGTGCAGGCGCGCGGGGGCGACGCGGGCCAGCTCGGCCAGGACCCGGCCGCCGCTCGCCTGCACTTCGCTCACGATGCGGGCGCGGGTCGTCGGGCGCAGCGCCCGCGCCCCGTCGTCGAGGTCGGCCTCGACGATCGCGACCACGGCGCGCAGCGGCAGGTCGGGGGCCGAGGTGACGACGCTGAGGCGCCGGCCCTCGAGCAGGACCACGGCGTCCAGCCGGTCGTCGTCGCCCAGCCCGACCACGCCGCGCAGCCCCTTGCCGAGCGCCACCGGCGCGCACGCGGCCGGCAGCTCGAGCGGCTCGACCGGCCGCGCCCGGTGCTCGGCGAGGCGACGGGCGCGGGCGGCCTCGGCGTGCCGGCGGTCGAGCTGGTCGGCGGCGTCGACGACGGCGCGCCCGGTGACGGCGGCGACCATGCGCCGCACGGTCTCGCCGGCCACCAGCGGTCGCCAGTCGCCGAGCTCGCCGGCGGTGGCGGCGGCGGCGTGACCGAGGGCCGGGATGGGGCCGTCGCGGAACGCGGCCACCAGCTCGTCGATGCTCACCCGCGCGTCGTGGCCCACGATCGCGAGCAGCGGGTGCGCGCGGAGCGAGCGCAGGAGGCGGTCGGCGAGGAGCTTGCGCGGCGAGCTCCGGGCCAGCGCCTCGCACAGGGCGCGCCCGGTGGGATCGTCGAGGCGGAGCGGGCGCTGCGGCAGGAGCAGCTCGGGATCGACGTCGCCGAGCAGCGCCCGGGTCACCGCGCGCGCCAGCTCGCGCTCCCACGCCGCCAGATCGAGCTCGGTCACCGCGGTGGCGTCGCGGGCGGTGAGCCAGGCGTCGTCGGGGACCACCGCCTCGCTGTCGACCGCGATCTCGCAGTCGAAGTGGGCGGGCTGGCGGGCGATCACGCCCAGGCGCTGGCCACGGTGGTAGACCTCGAGCGACGAGGTGGAGGCGGTCGACGGCCCCGCGCCGCCGAACGTGATCGCGCCGCCGGCGCCGTCGGCGCGCCGCGCCAGCGTCGCCCGGCCGGTGCGCTCGACGAGGCGGCGGGCCAGGGTCATCGCGGGATCGAGGGCGGGGCGGGCCGAGGCCGCGCCGTAGGGCACGACCAGGGTGGCGGCGCCGAGGTGGCCGCGCAGCACCGCGCGCTCGGCGCGGGGGATCCGCACCAGCACCCGGCCCGGCGGCGCGACGACGTCGAGGTCGGGCTCGGCGACGGCGAGCACCCGCTCGCGACGCAGCCCGGCCAGCCCCAGGCGCTGGCCGTCGGCGGTCGGCCAGATCGCGGCGCGCGCCAGCGGCGCGTCGTCGTCGATCGTCAGGTCGAGGTCGCGCGCCATCTGCAGGGCCGCCACCACCAGCGCCCGGTCCTCGGGGCGCCAGCGCGGCTCGCCGCGCTCGACCCCGTCGTGGTCGTCGTCCCCGCACAGCGCCTCGATGGCGCGGATCGCGGCCAGGCGCGCGGCGCGCTCGGCGCGGTGGTAGCCGTCGTCGACCGCGACCCCGCGGTAGCGCTCGTCGGGGACCAGGGGCGCGCCGCCGACGACGGCGTCGATCGCGGCCGGCACGTCGAGGGTGACCGAGACGATCGCGCGCTCGTCGTGGAGCAGGGTCAGGCGGCCGGGCCCGGGGGCGGCGGCCACGCACACCTCGCCGGCGAGCCCGGTGAAGGCGTCGTCGGGCGCGCTGCCGCGGGGGCCGGCGCCCAGCCGCGCCCGCACCCGCGAGCTGGCCCGGCGCGGCACCCGGGCCTCGCGGGTGGGCAGGCCGAGGAAGCGCGCCCGCGCCTGGCGGCGGCGGCGCGCGGCCCGGATCATCCGGCGCTCGGCGCCGGCGTCGGGGACCGCGTCGCCGAGGAGCAGGCGCTCGGGGCTCTCGGGGCGCAGCCACGGCATGGTGTCGAGCCACGGCGCCAGCTCGACGGCGAGGGGCTCGTCGCCCTGGTAGGCGATGCCGCTCCACGGCGCGGCGGGCGCGCGCCAGGCGCCGACCGCGTTCTGGAGGAGCGGCAGCCGGGCCAGCGGCGCCAGCGCCGGCGGCAGGCTCGCGATCCGGTCCTGCCAGTCGTCGCCGGCGATCGCCGAGGCCAGGAGCGCCAGCGCCGCGGCCCGCAGCTCGCGGCGCTCGGCCGGCTCGGCGCCGGCCGGCGCCTCGGCGAGGCGCCGGGCCAGCTCGGCCAGCAGCTCGGCGGTCTTGCGCTCGGCCTGCCGCCGCGCCGCCGCGATGGGGTGGGCGTCCTCGCGCACCTGCGAGCGCGAGGCGTTGGTCGGCATGCGCGGGCCGTCGACGAGCACCCGCAGCGGCGGCGGCGGGCCGTGGACCGCCTGCGCGGGGAGGGCCGGCGACCGCCAGGGCTCGCGCACCACCTCGACGCCGAGCTCGGCGACGGCGAAGGTCGCGCGCTCGGCGGTCATGGGGTGGACCAGCGCCACGAAGCCGTCGAGGTTCTCGCCCAGCGGCACGCGGAGGAGATCGTGGGCGGCGCGGTCGCGCCCCACCCGGTCGCCGCCGACGACGGTCGGCACGGCGATGTCGCGGCAGGCGAAGTAGGCGGTGTGGACCTCGGGCGGCTCGTCGCGGCGGAGGAAGCGCCACAGCGTGTCGAGGCCGGCCGGGCGGCGCAGGTGGACGACGACGCCCGCGCCCGCGAGCTCCGCCGGCGGCGGGCAGGCGGTGACCGCGAGCCGCTGGAGCGGCGTCGCGCCGTCGGCGCCGGCCTCGAGCGCCTCGGGGGTGAAGCGGACGCGGGCGGCGGTCTGGCCGTCGCTGGCGAGGACGTCGACCCACGCCGGCTCGAGGCCGAGCGCGCTGTTGACGGCGGCGGCGAGCAGGCGGCGATGGTAGGCGTCGCGCGCCGGCTCGGGGCTGACCAGCTCGTCGAGCAGGGTGGGGAGCTCGGCGGCCGGCCACGGCCGCCCCTCCCACCGCAGCCACACGTCGTTGGCGTCGCCGTCGACGGCGATGTGGGTGGCGCCGCTGGCCACCGCGGCGCGGATCGCCTCCAGGATCCAGGCGAACGGATCGGCGAGGCGGTACTCGCGCAGCTTGGCGATGGCGCGGCCGGCGTCGACGCGGACCCGGCCGCTGGCGAGCTCGACCCCGGGCGGCGGGCGCGCGGTCACGGCGCACCGCCCAGGCGATCGAGGGTGGCGGTCAGGAGCTCCTCCGAGGCGTCGTCGTCGAGCTTGCCGTGGCGCTGCAGGACCGCGCGCGCCACCAGCGAGGCCGCGCCCACCGGATCGTGCGCGGCGCGGCGGCGGGCGCCGACCACGAGCGGGGGGCGGGCGTTGACCAGGAGCGTCGGCCGCCACAGCCAGCCCAGCGGGTTGCGGCGGGTGGCGGCGCCGTCGATCACCCAGCGCCGCTCGTCGAGGACGTGGCGGGCGGCGTCGCGGCCGCCGGCGGTGGTCAGGACGTCGGCGCGGGCGCCGTCGAGCTCGGCGAGGACGATCGCGCGCGGGCGGCGGGCGACCGCGGTCAGGAGCTCGCCGAGCGTGCCCAGCCAGCCGTGGTCGGCGACCGTGGGCGGGACCTCGGTGACCAGCGTCAGCGCGGCGCTGGCCTCGACCAGCATGCGGCGGCAGCTCCGCGCCACCCGCGTGCGCAGGAGCTCGGGCGCGATCCCGCCGGCGGTCAGCGCCACCACCGGGATCCCACCCTCGGCCAGGGCGGTGACCAGCGGGCTCGTCACCGGCGACGCCCAGACCTCGGCGTAGGGCACCCGCGCCGGGGCCACCGCGGTGTCGTCGCCGACGGGGACGCGCAGCGGCGCGACCCACTCCTCGGGGCGCAGCGGGAGCTCGGCGGCGTCGAGGGCCTCGAACAGCGCGCGCCAGCGCGCGCCGTCGCCCTGGGCGGCGGTCGCCAGCTCGGCGGCGGCGGCCCGGCACAGGGCCTGGCCGGCCAGCTCGCGGACCAGGCCGAGCGCGCGCTCGAACGCGGCGTCGCGGCGGACGTCGTCCCGCGACAGGGTGTGGCCGAGGCGGGGGTCCTGGACCTTGAACGCGACCTGGCCGGCGAGCGCCTCCGGGCCCTCGCGCAGCATGAGGCCGCGGTTGAAGAAGCCGGCGTAGGGCGCGGCGCCCGGCATCAGCCCGACCACCGCCGAGGCCTGGCCGTCGCTCGACACGCCGCGGACCTCGACCAGGGCGCCGTCGAGGCCGAGGGGGCGGTCGATGCGGACGTCCTCGAGCGGCTCGCCGCCGGGGCCGCGCGCGGTGAAGCGGATCGGCACGGTGGCGTGGCGGCACCAGCGCGCCAGCGCGTCGCGGCTCTGCCGGGCGAAGTCGGCGACCGCGTCGGCGGCCATCGGCAGCTCGAGCTCGACGGTGGTGCCGTCGCGGGTGGCGCGCCCGCCGTCGAAGATGCGGTAGGCGAGGTCGGTGGTGAGGTGGACGGTCAGCCGGCGGCCGCCGCGCACGGTCTGGATCACGACCAGGCGCGGCCGCGGCGCCAGCACCGACGAGAAGCCGATGCCGAACTTGCCGATCTTGGTCGGGTCCCGGTCCTTGGTGGAGCGGAAGAGCACCAGGAGCTGGTTCTCGAGCACGTCCTGGTCCATGCCCTCGCCGCGATCGCGGACCAGGGCGCGCACCGCGCCGGCCTCGGCGTCGAAGCGGAGCTCGACCTCGATCTCGGGCGAGCCGGCGTCGATCGCGTTCTGCACCAGCTCGCGGTAGAAGGCGAGGGTGTCCGCGAACTGGGCGACGACGTCCCCGACGATGCCGGCGTCGCGCGGTGGGCCGGCGTCGCCGCCCCGCGGCGCGCTCCGGTAGGGGGCATCCACGCCGGCATCCTACCCCAGGGGGGCCGGCCCCGGCTCAGGCGCAGGCCTGATCGTGGCCGTCGTCGTAGCCGTCGTCGTAGCCGTCGCGCCAGCCCGCGCCGTAGCCGGCGTCGTAGCCCGCGGCGTGGGCGCGACCCCACACGTCCTCGTAGCAGCTCGCGTAGCCGGCGTCGTAGCCCGCGGCCCAGCCGTCGCTCCGGCCCTGATCGTAGCCGTCGCGCCAGCCGGCGTCGCGACCCGGGCCGAGCCCGGCGGCGTGGCCCCGCGGGTAGGCCTCGCGGTAGCCGGCCTGGTAGTCGGGGTTGTCGCGCTTGCCGGCGGCGACGCCGCGCGCGTAGGCGGTGGGATCGATGGCGGCGGCGTGGCCGCGGCGCGCGCACGTGCGCAGGTCGTCCGGATCGGCGCCGGCGCCGCGGTCGCCATCGTCCTCCTCCTCGCCGGGCGAGCCGTCGGCCCGCCGCGCCAGCCCGCCGTCGTCGTCCCGCGCGCCGGCGCCGGGGCACGCGGCGGCGCCGTCCTCCCAGCCGTCGTACCAGCCGACCTCCCAGGCCGCGCTCCAGCCGTCGCCGTAGCCGGCGTCCCAGCCCTGGCTCCAGCCGTCGGCGTCGCCGGCGGCGGCGCCCGCCGCGCAGCCCGCGCTCGACGCGCCGACCGAGCCGTCGTCCCAGCCGGCGGCGTAGCCGTCGGGGTAGCGCTCGGCGTAGCCGGTGGCGTGGCCTTCGCGGTAGCCGTCGTCCCAGCCCTCGCGGAGACCGTCGTCGCGGGTCGCCGCCAGGCCGTCCTGGCGACCGCGCGCGAACGCGGCGTCGTTCTCCGCGCGGGCGGCGGCCTCGCCGTCGCGATAGGCGGCCTCGAGCGGGCCGCCGTCGAAGCAGTCGAGTCGATCACAGCCGGCGCCGAGGGTGGCGATCAGCGCCGCGAGGGCGAAGGCGACGAGGCGGGACACGGGCTCCAGCAATGCAACCGCGGCGCCAGCGAGCGGGCCGCCAAGCGCTGGAAATGGCGTGGCCGCGGTGTGGCATCGCAGCGCCAGCGTCGCCCGCCGGGCACAGCCGGGTGGCCGCGCGGCCGCGGCGCGGACGCGCGCCGGCGGCGCGACGTGCCTGGGGGGGGGCGCCCGCGGCCGGAGCGCTGGGTGGCACCGCGCGCCCGGCCGTCGTAGATTCGACGCCCCGGAGGGATCGTCATGGCTCGTCGCGTCTCGTGGTGGAAGCTGGGCTCGATCGTCGTCCTCGCCGTGATCGTCGTGCGCGGCGGCGCCTGCGGCGCCTGCCGCGGCGACGCGCCGGTCGAGCCCGACCGCCGGCTGGCCGCTCACCTCGACCGGCTGTGCGAGGTGGCCGAGGCCGGCATCGACGATCCGCGGGCCGGCGTGCGCCGGCTCATGCGCTACCACGGCGATCACGGCCCCGACATGCTCGAGGCCTTCGGCGCGACGCTGGTGACGATCGAGCGCATCGACGACGACGAGGCCCACGATCGCCGGGCGCGGCAGGCGCGCGACCGCCTCCAGGCGCCGCTGCTGGCCTGCGGCGAGACCTGGGCCGAGTTCGCCGAGGCCGTCGAGGGCGATCCCGAGGCCGCCGCGATCCTCGAGCGCGGCCTCGACCGGCTGGCGCGGACGCTGGAGATCCTCCTCGGCGCCGAGGGCGCCGCGGCGCGCGGCCTGCGCGGGCTGCCGGCGGCCGTGAGCGCGCGACTCGACGCGGCGACCGCGCCGCGGCGGCGGCGGTAGCGCCGCGACGGGGCCCGGCGGCGGCGGCGGTGGCGCCGCGACGGACGCGGCCCGAGGCCGCGTCGCGGCACGCACGTCCACCCGCTCGGTGGGCTAGGTCCGCTTGCGCGGGCGCGGGATGCCGAAGGCGTCCATGCGCGCCTGCAGGGTGTTGCGCGAGATGCCGAGCATGCGGGCGGCGCGGGTCTGGTTGCCGCCGCAGTGCTGGAGTGCGTCGCTGATCCGCCGGGCCTCGATCTGCGCCACCTCGTGGCGCAGGGTGGCCCCGTTCGCGGCGCCGCCGGCGCCGGTGGCGGCGATCGGCGCGGTGGCTCGGCCCGAGCGCTCGGCGGCCGGCGCGATCACCCGGCGGTCGCCGGGCTGGATCGTGTCCTCCTCGGGGCCGAGCCACGGCTCGTCGATCCGTCCGGTGGCGCCGCCGTCGAGATCGGTCAGCGCGAGGTGCTCGACGTCGAGCGCGCCGCCGCCGCACAGGAGCACCGCGCGCTCGATGGTGTGGCGGAGCTCGCGCACGTTGCCCGGCCACGGGTGCGCGCGCAGGGCGGCGCGCGCCGCCTCGCTCAGCTCGGGGGCGCGGCGGCCCGTGGTGGCGGCGGCCCGGGCCACGAACGCCTCGACCAGGCCGTCGAGCTCGTCGAGGCGATCGCGCAGCGGCGGGAGCTCGATCGTGACGCCGGCGAGCCGGAAGTACAGATCGCGGCGGAAGCGGCCGGCGGCGATGTCGGCCTCCAGCGAGCGGTTGGTGGCGGCGACGAAGCGGACGTCGGTCGTCTTGCCCTCGATCGCGCCCACCCGCTGCACGACGCGGTCCTCGAGCACGCGCAGGAGCTTGGCCTGCAGCGTCAGGGGCAGGTCGCCGATCTCGTCGAGGAACAGGGTGCCGCCGTCGGCGGCCTCGATCAGGCCGGGCTTGGCGGCGACCGCGCCGGTGAAGGCGCCGCGCTCGTGGCCGAACAGCTCGCTCTCGAGGAGCTGCTCGCTCAGCGCCGCGCAGTTGACGCGCACGAACGGCCGGCGCGCCCGCGGGCTCAGGCGGTGGATGGTCTCGGCGCACAGCTCCTTGCCGACGCCGGTCTCGCCGCGGATGAGCACCGACAGGGCGGAGTCGCTGATCTGCTCGATCAGCGCGCGCACCCGGGTCATGACCCCGCCCGGCGTGCGCAGGACGGTCCAGGCGTGAGCGGCGAGCTGCTCGGCGGTCGTGCCGTCGCGCGGCCACGCCGCCAGGCCCCAGCGCGCGCCCAGGCCGCGGGCGGCGAGCCGGGCGATCAGGCGCTCGAGGACGGCGCGGGCGGCGGCCGCCGGGGTGTCGACGAGCAGGAGCTGGAAGCGGCCGGACCCGGCGACGCCCAGGAGGTCGGTGGCGCGGAGCGCGGCCTCGATCTCGGCGCGGGCCAGCTCGACGTCGGCGTCGGGATCGACGTGGACCCGGGCGAACGCGAAGGGCGCGGCGCTGCGCGCGGAGCGCGCGCACTCCTCGGCCAGGCGGCCGTCGAGGAGCTGCCCCCGCCACGGCCGGCCGGTGGCGCGGGCGGGCAGGCGCTGGACCAGCACCACGACGTCGCCGAGCTGGAGCGCGTCGCCGACCTCGAGCGGCACCAGCGCGCCCGCGGTCACGCGCTCGCCCTTCACCCGCACGCCGTTGGTGCTGCCCAGATCGCGGATGGCCAGGGGCTGGGTCATGAGCTCGGCGTGGGCGCGCGACACCGAGGCGTGATCGATGACGATGTCGCTGCGGCTGGAGCGACCGAGCACCACCGTCGCGCCGCCCAGCGGGTACGAGCCGAGCTGGCCGTCGACGCTGACCAGCAGGATCAGCTCGGGGTCGTCGTCCTCGACGACCACGCCGGCGACGTCGGTCTGGAGCTCCCCGGTTGCGTGACGCACGACGTCACGCATCTTGGGGAGGCCGGTGGGAGGTGTCAGGTTCGATGGGCTCACCGCTCATCACAGGTTGGCGTAGCCGCCGAGCATACAACCGTGGGCAGCATGCGAGCGAGCGAGATCCGCGCGGCCGCGCCTGGGCGGGTTGCGCAGGAGCGGTGCGACCTGCGCAAGCCGAACCTCGCGGTCGACGTCGCGGACCCGGGCGGCGGTCGTGAGGCCGGACCGGTGACGGTCCGTCACCCTCGCCGGGCCGGCGCGTCGTCCGATCCCGGGCGTGGTCATGAGGCGTCGCCACCTCAGGACGATCCCCGCCGGTCCTCGCCGCCGCGAGCGAGGGAGACGGCCCTTCCGCCCTGAGTCAGCCGAGCTCGGCTCGCTTCGCGTACCTCCGGGCGAACGGGGGACGGTCCCGCCCGCATCCGATCGTCGATGGCCTTCCCCGGGCGCGGGCCCTATGGTCGGGGCGCGTGCCCTCGCTCGTCACCTGGTTCGATCCCCAGCCGGCCGCGGCCGAGCTGCCGGCGCGCATGCCGAGCCCGTTCGACCACGGCGTCCACCCGCTGGCGCGGCGCGCGGCGGCCGCGCTGCGGGCGCAGCTCGCGGCGACCGCGGGCGCGTGGGGGCTCGACCAGCCCGGCGGCGGCAAGATGCTCGGCGTCCTGGTGGTGGCCGCCGCTGACGGCCGGGTCGGCTTCCTCCGCGGCTTCTCGGGGATGGTGGGCGGCCGCTGGCACGTCGACGGCTTCGTGCCGCCGCTGTTCGACGAGCGCGCCCGCGACGCGGTGTGGCGCGACGGCGAGGACGAGCTGCGCGCGATGGCGCGCGCGATCGACGCGCTCGCCGCGAGCGACGAGCGGGCCGCGGCCGACGCCGCCCTGGCCGACCTCGAGCGCGAGCACGCGGCGGCGCGCGCGGCGCTGGCCGACGACCACCAGCGGCGGCGGGCCGCGCGCCACGCCGAGCGGGCCCGGCTCGCCGCGGTGCCCCCGCCGGAGCGCGCGCGGCAGGAGGCGCTCGCCGCCCTGGCTCGCGCCAGCCAGGGCGATCGCGCCGACCACCGTCGGCTCGAGGCGGCACAGCGGGCGCGGCGCGCGGCGGCGGTGGCGCGGGTCGACGCCGTGGTGCGCGCGCGGGAGGCGCTCGAGGCCGCGCGCGCGGCCCGCTCGCGCGAGCTGCTGGTCGCGATCCACGACGCCTACGTCGTGCCGGCGGCGACCGGGGCGCGGCGGCCGCTGCGCGAGCTGTTCGCTCCCGCCGAGCCGCCGGGCGGCGCCGGCGACTGCGCCGCGCCCAAGCTCCTGGCCCACGCCTTCCGCGCTGGCCTCCGCCCGCTGGCGCTGGCCGAGGTCTGGTGCGGCGCGCCGCCGCGGACCGGCGATCGCCGCGACGGCGCCTTCTACCCGGCGTGCCGCGGCAAGTGCGGGCCGCTCCTGGCCCACATGCTCGACGGCCTCGCGGTCGAGCCGGCGCCGCAGTACGGCGCGGCGCCGGTGGCCGACCACGAGCCGGCGGTGGTCCACGCCGACGCCTGGCTGGTGGTGGTCGACAAGCCGTGCGGGCTGCTGGCGGTGCCGGGGCGGAGCGGGCTCCTGCGCGGCTCGGTGCTGACCCGCCTGCGGCGCCGCGATCCGGACGCGTCCGGTCCTCGGATCGTGCACCGGCTCGACCTCGACACCTCGGGCCTCATGCTGGTCGCGCGTGACGCCGCCACCCACGCCGCGCTGCAGCGGCAGTTCGCCCGGCGCGAGGTCGCCAAGCGCTACGCGGCCTGGCTCGACGGCGAGGTCCGCGGCGAGCGCGGCACGAGCGAGCTGGCGCTGCGGGTCGACCTCGACGACCGGCCGCGCCAGCTCCACGATCCGGTGCACGGCAAGGCGGCGGTGACGGCGTGGCAGGTCGTGGCCCGGACCGCGGTCGCGGGCCGGCCCCGCACCCGGGTCGCGCTCACCCCGCACACCGGTCGCACCCACCAGCTCCGGGTCCACGCCGCCCACCCGGCCGGGCTCGACGCGCCGATCGTCGGCGATCGCCTCTACGGCCGCGACGTCCACGACGGCGGGCGGCTCCAGCTCCACGCCGAGGCCCTCGCCTTCACCCACCCCCGGACCGGCCAGCGCCTCGCGTTCGAGCGGCCGGCGCCGTTCTGACCGGCCACCCTACTGGGCGAGCGCCCACCGGGTGGTGCCCCGGGCCGGCGTGAAGCGGCGCGCGATGCCGACGACGATCTGGCGCTGATCGAAGCCGCCGTCGACGATGGGTAGGACCGTCTCGGGCATCATCGTCGTGCCGCGGTCGCGGAAGGTGAGCTCGGCGTAGAGGTCCCAGTCGCGGACGGCGGCGAAGACCGTGCCCACGGTGAGATCGAGGCGGCTGGACGGCGCGATGGCCTCGGCGTGGACGACCGGGAACGCCATCTCGACGCCGCCCCACATCGCCCACTCGCCGCGCGGGGTGTGGAACACCAGCTCGCTGGAGAGGACGGCGTCGGCCTGCCAGCGCCGCGGCATGCGATCCTGCTCGACCACCGTCGCCAGCGCGCCGCCGCCGACCTGGAAGGCGATGAAGCGCTCGATCCGCGAGCGATGGACCGCGCCGGTGCCGGCGCTGCCCCAGTAGCCGCCGCCGCCCAGGGTGGGCCCGCCGGCGATCGAGGCGCCGAGGGCGACGGTGCGGCCGGTGGCGACCTTGGCGGCGAGCGAGCCGCCCTGCGGGATGGGCTCGTCGCTGGTGTCGAGCTGCTTGGCCAGGAGATCGATCGTGCCCGCCAGCTCGACGCGCCGGGTGGCGGTCCACCGGCTGCGCAGGCGGAGGATGGCCATGTCGGTCATCGCGATGCGCTCGCCGGTCAGCGAGCTGGCGGCGGTGACGAAGCGCATCTCGCCGCCCAGGTTCCAGCCCGGCGGTGCCACCAGCCAGTCGTGGGCGTAGGCGCGCCGGTCGATCGAGCCGCCGATGGTCTGCATGTGCTCGGCGCGACCACCCAGGACGACGTCGGGCGAGGGGTCGCGCTCGATCGCCGGCGCGGGCGCGCGCTCGACCGCGGGGGCGGCCTCGTCGGTGTCGTCGGCGGGCGCGCCGGCGGTGGCGTCGACGACGTCGACGACGTCGGGCTGGTCGGCGCGCGCGGCGGCGGGGACGATCAGCGCGAGCGCGAGGGTGGTGGCGAGCGAGCAGGCGAGGACGTTCCGCATGGGCCCTACCACGCACGGACCGGCCAAAGGATCTGACCGGCCGCGGTGTCACGGCCTGTCAGGTCGGGACGTCGGGGTCGCACCGCCGCGCGGCGGCGGCGCCCGCGCTCACGGGAAGCGGCCCTCGGCCAGCCACACGTCGCCGTCGTACTCGGCCAGGCCGAGCAGGTAGCCGTCGCCATCGGGATCCCAGTCGGCGGTGAGCACACCCTCGGTGGTCGCGCGCCACACCACCCGCGGCGGCGCGCCGCCGTCGACGATCACCTCCACGACCTCCTGGTAGCCGCGGACCACGAGCAGGCGCGCGCCGTCGGGCGAGAAGCGCGGGCGAAGCCAGGCCGCCGGCTCGAGGCCGGGGACCGCGCGCGGCGGGGCGCCGTCGAGGGTCGTCAGCATGACGCGGCTCTGGCCGGCGGCGTCGGGCGTGGTCACGAACGCGATCGTGCCGCCGACCGGCGACGCCGCCGGCTGGGCGCCTGCGGCCAGCGCGCGGGCCGGCCCGCCGCCGACCGCCACCGCGTGGAGCCGGGGCGGGCTGCCGGCGGTGGCGCGCACGAACACGACCTGCGCGCCGTCGCCGGTCACGACCGGCGCGCTGTCCGACGGATCCGCGGTCAGGCGGCGCGCCGCGTCGGGGTCGGCGCCGCCGTCGAGGGGCGCGATCGCGATGCCGCCGCGCCCGCCGTCGGCGACGTAGACGACGTGGCGGCCGTCGGCGACGGCAGCGCGCCGTGGCTGTCGGGCGGCGTCACCGGGCGCGGCTCGTCGCCGCCGCCGTCCACCACCCAGCCCTGCTGCGCGCCGAGGCGATCGGAGCGCAGGAACAGGCGCCCGCCGCCCAGGGCCACCGGACTGGTGTCGTGCCACTCGCCGCGGCCGGACGCGACCGGGGCCTCGCCCTCGCGCAGGCGGGCGACGTACTGGCGATCGGTGCAGGTCGAGAACACCAGGCGCGTGCCGTCGCGGGCGACGTCGAGCCCGGCCCGCGGCGACAGTCCGCCCGGCACCACCCGCGGCTCGCCGCCGCCCCACGGCCGCCACATGAGCTGGTTGCCGGTGGTCGCGCCCTTGCGGGTGACGTAGTAGCCGCGCCCCGACGGCGACGGCGCCATCCCGCCCTCGTAGTCGGTGCTGGCCTCCTCGATCACGCGCAGCGTGCCGTCGCGCGCCAGCTCGCCGAGGCCGCTGGCCACGCCCTCGCCGTGGGTCCACCACAGGACCGCGACGCCGAGATCGCCGACCGGCGCGACGTGATACGCGCGCGCGCCGGCGGGGAGCTGACCGAGCACGACCTCGTCGACGCCGGTGGCGCCCGGTCGCCACGCCAGCACCCGTCCCCGGTCGTCGCCGACGAGCAGCCGGCCGTCCGGCGACCACGCCGGGTAGCCGCTCAGCGGACCGAGGTCGCGCGGGGCCGCGGCGTCGCCGGCGGCGAGGTCGCGCACGCGCAGGGTCCGGCCCTCCGGTCCCTCGTGGACGTACGCGAGGTGCGCGCCGTCGGGGGAGATCGCGGCGGCGTAGTCCCAGCCCGGCTCGTCGGTCAGGCGCTGGCGGGGGCCCCCGTCGAGCGGCACCCGCACCACGTCGTAGTCGCCGGCGATCAGGGCGTCGAGGATGACGGCGTCGCCGGCCGGGGTGAAGCGCGGGTACTCCTCGCAGCCCGGATCGAGGGTGAGGCGGCGGCTGGTCGTGACCTCGAGCGGCAGGGGCGGGGCCGCGCGCGGCGGCGCCCGCAGCGCCCAGATCGTCGCGGCCCCCGCGACCAGCGCCGCGGCGCCGCCGGCCGCGGCCCACGGCCGCCACGGCACCGGCCGCGCTGCGGCCCGCAGCGCGGCCGCCATCGTCCGCATGTCCGCGAAGCGCTCGGCGGGCGCCTTGGCCAGGGCGCGGGCCACCACGCGATCGACCCGGGGCGGGACGCCGCGGCCCACCGCGGCCCGCGACGGGGGCTCGGGCTCGTCGAGCTGGATCGCGGCCATCGTGGCGAACGCGCTGTCGCGATCGAACGGCCGCCGCCCGACCAGCAGCTCGTAGAGGACGACGCCGAGGGCGAAGACCTCGCTGCGCACGTCGGTGGTGCCGTCGAAGCACTCGGGCGCCATGTAGGCCGGCGTGCCGACCATCTGCCCGGCCTGGGTGAGGTCGCTGCGCAGGGCCTGCGGCCAGCTCGGCGGCGGCGAGCCGGCGGCGGCCGCGGTCAGTCCGGACGCCGGACGCAGGGTCGCGGCCAGGCCGGCGTCGTCGGGGACGGGCGCCGGCGCGGGCGGGGACGGCGCCGGCGCGGGCGGAGG
>CAADGB010000272.1 GCA_900696455.1 uncultured delta proteobacterium | reverse complement strand
CTCTCGGTGCCGAGCAGGACCGAGCGGACGTCCTCCTTGAAGATCCGCGCGAGCTCGGTGCGGGGGAGGTCGCCCTGCCGCAGCACCCGGTGGCCGTTGCCACGTACGCGCTCGTACACGGCGTTGAGGACGCGGTACGAGGTGAAGAGCCCGAGCGTTCGCCCGTCGCAGAGGTCCATCACGCGACCGACGAAGTCCGCGGCCGCGTCGGCGAAGTCGGCGTCGCGTGGCTCGGGCAGCCCCTCGTCGGGAACGACGAGCAGTGCCTGCGACTGGAAGTCGAAGGGCGACTCGGCGACCACCTCGAGCGCGCCGTCCGGCACGCCGAGCTCGCCGCGCACGAAGTCGAACGCGCCGCCAGCGGTGAGCGTGGCCGAGACCAGGGTGACGGACTCGGTCGCGCCGAAGAGTTCCTCCCGGAGCAGGGCGCTCACGTCGATGGGCTTCGCCTTGAGCTTCGCCCGGTCGCGGCCGTCGAGGTCGATCCAGTAGACCTTGCCGGGGTCGGACTGAAGGACGGCCTCGTCGATGCGCGCAGCGGCCGTGCGGGCGAGCCGCGCGGCGTTCCGGCCGGCGGCGCGCACCGCTCGCTCTCGGCGATCGTCCGCCTCCACCGCGTCTCCGAGGGCGCCCAGCGCCTCGAGCTCGCGGGCCAGCTCGCTCGTCGCCACGAACCCCGGCCGCTGCAGCCGGCAGCGGTAGGCGGGAGACCGGGCGAACGCAGCGACGCGGTCGAACAGCTCGCCCGCGCGCTGGCGCAGTCGGTCCGCGAGCTTCTTGTCGCCGAAATCCGCGGCCGCCCGCGCGAGGCGGCTCACCGCGTGCTCGGAGACGGTGAAGCCGAAGAAGTCCCGGGCGATCTCGGCCGCCTCGTGCGCCTCGTCGCAGACCAGGAGATCGAAGGGCGGCAGCACCAGGTCCTGGCCAGTCTCGCGGCGCACCGCCAAGTGCGCGAACAAGAGGTGGTAGTTGGTGACGACGATGTCGGCCTCGCGCGCGGCGGCCTTCGCCCGCTCGGCGAAGCACTCCTCGCGGAACGGGCAGTCGTCGCCCTTGCACTCGTCCGAGCCGACCGACGCCTTCGACCAGACCTGAGGAAGCGGCACGAACGGGAGCTCGGAGACGTCGCCCGCCTGGGTCCGCCGCGCCCACTCGAGGACGGCGTCCGCCTGGCGGTCCTGCTCGTCGTCGTAGAGGCCTGCGAGCTCGCCGCGCGCCTCGGACTCGCGCATCCGGTCGAGGCAGAGGTAGTTGTTCCGGCCCTTGAGGAGCGCGAAGGTGAACGGCCACGGCAGCACCTCGCGCAGGAGCGGCAGGTCCTTGTCGACGAGCTGCTCCTGGAGCGCGATGTTCGCGGTCGCGATCACCACGCGCTTCTTCTCGTGGTGCGCGTGCCAGACGGAGGGGACGCCGTAGGCGACGCCCTTGCCGGTGCCGCACGGGCCTTCGCCCAGGGCGTGACGCCCGGTCCGCATGGCCTCGTCGACCACGCGGGCGAGCGCCACCTGGCCCTCGCGCATCTCGTAGCCGGGGAAGCGCGACGCGAAGAGGCCGCGCTCCCCGAACACCTCGGAGAGGTAGTCGTTCATCGGGTGCTCCTGTCCGCGCGAGGGAGCGAGGCCCGGCCTCGTGCGCTCGGCGCCGAGCTCGACGACCGGCGACTCCGGTTGTCCCGGCCGTCGCGAGACCTCGGGGGAGGCCTCCCGGTCCGTCGAGCCCGACGCGGAGCGCGCGAGGCGGTCCGCCGCCGCCTCGGCCTACGCGAAGGGGTCGACCTCCTCGGCCGCGTCGTCCTTCCGGTTGAGCGCGGCGGCGAGCGAGTCGACAAAGGCCTTTGCCTTCTCGACCTGGGCCGCGGGGAGGTCCTTGATGCGGCTCACGCCGAACTTCTGGAGGAAGCGGTCCACCGCCTCGCGCGGCAGCGCCTTGAGCGACTGCACGATGGCCTGCGCCGTCTTCGGATCCACGACCCCGTCGGACTTCTTGTCGTAGCTGCAGAGCTCGCCGCCGCCGCTGTCCTCGCCGCTGTAGAGCTTCTCGAGGTCGTGGAGCGGCAGCGCCTGGAACTCGGCCTGCTGCTCGGGCGTGAGCTTGTGCTCGGGCAGGATCGAGTA
The DNA here is from genome assembly GCA_900696455.1 of uncultured delta proteobacterium. Lineage (GTDB taxonomy): Bacteria > Myxococcota_A > Polyangia > Haliangiales > Haliangiaceae > UBA2376. Next base: position 20,439 of record CAADGB010000272.1, on the reverse strand, counting down.
GGTCGTGTTCTTGTCGCGCGCGGCGCCGTGGCGCTCGATCTCGAAGGCCCACTCGGAGAGCGACCGCTTCGAGCGCACCTGCAGGAGCTGCTTGAAGAAGACCACGCCCTGCTCGAGGACCTTGACCTCCTTCGTCTCGAACAGGGCCACGTTGAAGGCCACGCGCAGCGACGGCTTGAGCCCCTTGGCCTTGTGCTCCTCGGTGAAGGGCTCGTACTTGCCGTCGGCGAAGACGACCTCCCTGGGGTAGGGCTCGCCCAGGAACACGACGACCTCCTTGTCGCCGTCGTCCGCCAGCTTGAGCCAGGTGCTGCTGCCCTGGTCGTGTCGCTTCGCCATCTCCTCGGTGCGGTCCCACATGCTCGTCGATGCCATTGGCCTACGCCTCCTTCTTGGGGTTGGGGTTGCTGTCGTGCTCCCGCCGGTACACGGCGAAGAGCTGGGTGCCGTCGGAGGCAGTGCCCGCCTCCTCGATGTGGAAGTCGCTGCCGGCGTCGAGGACCTGCTCGATCTCCCAGCGCCGGAAGAGCCCGGGCAGCCGCAGGAACGCGTCGGGCTGCTCGGACGGGGTGGGCCACTTCTCGCGGTCGCTCATGGCGCGGCTCCTTCCTCGTCGGTGACCGCGAAGACGCCGCCGAGCACAAGGACGACGTCCTGAAAGAGCGACGCCAGCGGGTCGCGGGGTGGCTTCGGCTCGGCCATCGGGTTCACCTCCTTCGCGGGCTCCCGTGCCCTTCTGCTGAGGAAACGCGGGCTGCCGCCGCGGGATGGGACAGCCCCGCCGTCACTCGGCCTCGAGGTGCTTGCGGATCCGCTCGATCGCCCTCTGGAAGCGCTTGCGCGCCGCCTCGTGGCCGAGCCCCAGGCGCTCGCCCACCTCCCGCTGGCTCAGGCCGTAGACGGTGGCGCCGAGCACGAGGTCGGCGTCCTCGCCCACGACGGCGACCAGCAGGTCGCGCAGGGCCTCGACATCCTGGTCGGGGTCGAGCCGCGGCGGCTGGCCGAGCTCGGAGACGCCCCGCGTCCGGAGCAGCGGGCTGACGAGCGCCTCGCGGCGGTCACCCGTCGCCTCGTCGGCATCCGCGTCGTCGTCGTGCTCCTGCGGCAGGTCGGCGCGCTGCCTCTCCTCGGCCCACGCGCGCTTCCTCGCCTCGCGAACGTCCCGCTCGACGTTGAGGATCAGCGTCGCCGCGACCCGTCGGATCCGCCCGAGGTCCGCCCCGTGGATCGCCGACGTGAACCGGGCGCCGATCTCGGAGACCAGCGCCTCTGGCTCTGCGACGAACTCCCGGAGCCGCCGCCAGTAGATCCGGTCGAGCCCGGGCCAGAGCCCCAGCCAAAGCAGCGCCACGGCGAGATCGGCGTCGGCCCGGCGGGCCTGCGCCGCCTCGACGAGAGCGGCGTAGATCGCATCCTTCTCGTCGAGGTCCCCTTCGGGGCTGTTGAGGTATCCGAGGAGCACGCCCGCGTCGGCGAACCGGCGAAGCGTCCTCCTCTGTTTCTTCATCTCCTCGAACTGCGACTTGGCACCGAGGGTGCCGACCGAGCGCACGAGGCTCTGCTTGAGAGCCTCCCAGGTTGCGCGCATGACGCGCCCGCCTTCCGGCCGGGCGTCGCGCGCTCACGGAGGGCCGAGGTTGGGCGTCTATGCGCTCTGGTCGAGTGCCGTGGTGGAGGCTGGCGCGGCTGCTACGCCGCGGCGCCTCCGGGTGCCGTCGCCGTCGAGATCCGCACCACGTTCAGCCGCCGGCACTTGGGCCGGTAGCAACGGATCGAGACGAGCCCGGGGCCACCGTAGTGAACCTCGAGGTCGTTGCGGCGGACGGTGAGGCCGGTCTCGTCGAGCTTGGCGAGCAGGATGCTGCAGCCCTGGCAGCGGACATCTCGGGCGTGGGTTCTCATCGCTGACCTCCGTTTCGGCCCGCGGTCATCGCGAGCTTTCGGAGGCCAAGCTTCCCGGCGAGGGGGATGGGGGAAGGCAGGGCGGAATTGGGGGCGGACTCCGGGATGGTCCGGCGCCCTGTTCCCCTATCCCCCCTTCGGCGCGGGCACGCCGAGCTTGCGGGCGCCGGCGAGGAGCTCCTCGGCCACCTGGCGCCCCTGCTGGAGGTTTGCGGCGAGCTGCTTGGCGCCGGGCGTGCGGCGGCGCTTGCCCGTGGCGGGTTGCGTCTGCTGCTCGCCGACGAGCTCGAGGTGAGCGAGGCTCTCGTCGAAGCGGATGCGCCCCGGCCTGACCGCGAGGCGCACGGTACCGTCGCGCCGCGGAGAGGTCTTGATGAGCGCCTTCAGTTCGTCGCCGCGGAGGTCCGGGTGGTGCCCCTTCTCCAGCTCGAAGCGCACCGCCTCGGTCTCGTGGTTCTTGTCGTCGTCCTGCAGCTTCGTCTTCTTCACCCAGCCGCCGCCGTCCACGTCGGAATCGGCGGCGCGCGCGGCGGCCAGGTAGAGGAGCCTCATGAACTTCACGTCGCTCTTCTGGAACCCGCCGAGCTCGTGACCGTTGATGCGAACGACGTGGCGGCGCTCGTCCGGAATCGTGGCGAACTCGATGCTCACCTCGTCGAAGACGGCGAGCGGATCGTTGACGCGCGTCTCGCGATACGAGGGATCGAGGAGATCGAGCGCGCGCCAGAGCGCAAGGTCGCCGGCGCCCTCCTCGGGAGGGGAGAGCACGACGATCGCGCCGGGCAAGAGCTTGTCGGCCTGCCGCCGCGTACCAGGCGGGAGCACCGCGACGAGCCCGTCGCCGTCGATGCTCGCTCGGACGCCGCGGATAAGTCCGTCGACGCCGGCGTCCTCGTCGCGGATCCAGATGACGGGGAGGCGCTTGCCGCGTGCGCGAAGGAGGCCGACCGCCACGACACCGGCGGGCGTCTCCAGCGTGAGTGCGTCCAGCTCGTTGGCGCCGCGGAGCGCCGCGGTGACCGCCTCGATCCACTCGGCGGTCTTCAAGGTCCGGATTACCAGGTCGCGGCGGGACAGCTTGAGCGGCTCGCACTGCGGCGACGCGTTCCCGCACACCGCGACGATCTCGCCGGCGCCGTGGTGGACGACGCGCCTCGGGCAGTCGTCGTGGACGGGGTGCGGGCAGGGGTAGCTCGTCGCGAGGCCCTGCTCCGGCTTCAGGTAGGGATCGAGCAGGGAGCGGTCCTCCCCGAGCAGCTCCTCCCACTGCAGATCGACGCCGGCCGGGACCGGCAGCGCCTCGACGCGCCGCCAGACGCGGATCAGGTCATGCATCTGCTTCGCTGGCGACCATCGCGAACCCACGCTTCGTCATCCACGCCTCCACCGCGGCCGAGTCGCTGTCGCGGGTGAACGAGGTGACGTTCGAGCTCGTGATCGCCACCATCCGAGGGGACTTCGAGTCGGTGAACTTGACCTGGAACTTCGCCTTGGAGATGCGGGCGCGCTCCGGGATCTTGCGATTCTTCCGCTTGAGCGCCTCGAAGACGTTGCTCGCCTTGCGGATCTCCACCTCATTCTCGGGCCCGCCCCAGTAGTAGTGGATCTCGCGCAGCACGACCGACTCCATCCCGTCCACGTCGACGCAGACCAGCGAGTCCTCGCCGTCCGCGCGCAGCGGATCGAGCGTGAACTTCGCCTTGCCGGCCGGGAAGTAGAGCGGGTCGCCGAACAGGTGCAGCCCGATCTTCTCGCGGTAGAGGTCGTAGATCTTCTTGCAGCTGCCGGCGTTCACGCTCAGCTCGCCCGTGCGGTGGTCGTAGCGGATGACGTCGAAGACCTCCGGGCGGTAGTAGACGCTGGACGAGCCCGCGGCCTCGAGCGCGCCCTCGCGCTTGCAGGGGTCGCCGTGGCGCACGAGCATCCAGACCTCGTCCGGGCGCTCGAACACGTAGATCTTGGTGCTGCGGCCGCGCTTCATGTTCTCGAAGGCGTCGTCGAACACCGCCTCGAGGGCGCGGAGCTGCTTGTTCGTCGGCTTGCCGAACGGGAGGCGCTTGCCGTTCGCGGGCTGGAAGTACTGGAACGAACGCTTGGAGACGAGCAGGCTCTCGGCGTGCTTGCTCTCGAGGATGTCGGGCGCGCGGAGCCGCACCACCACGGCGACGTCCGCCGGAGTCGGGTCCGGCCCGAGGTCGATCTTGTCGCGCTTGACCGCCGGCAGCTTCTCGATCTCCTCGCGGAGCGCGTCCATGCCCTCGATCGTCGCCATCTCGTCGACGAAGAAGAGGTCGTCCACGAGCTCGCGCGGCGTCGTCTCGTCCGGGGTCATCAGCACGCGCGCGATGCCCTCGTAGTCGAGGTCCTCGCTCGGCTCGGTGTGGACCACGCCGCCGTACGCCGCCCGCGGCTCGGCGACACGGAGCACCGTCGCCGCCGCGGGCACGAGGCTCACACCGCGGCTCGCGAAGTAGCTGTCGTACCGCCCGAGGAGGGCGAGCAAGTTGTCCTTCCGGATCGACTTGAGCGTCGCCGGGTTGGTGAACCTCCTGAGCGTGAACGTCGCCATCTTCGTCTTCTCCTCGGAGCGTTATCGGGATCTCACAGCAGGCGCCCTTGCGCCGCGTTCGCGTCGGCGACCAGCTTCAGATCGAGCAGCCGGTAGCACATGGCCTCATTCGAGACGTTGTTGAACTTGCCGTCGGTGATGACGCCGTCCGCGAGCGCGCGAAGCTGGGCGTCGAGCTGACCCGCCTTGCGGCTGGCGTCGAGCCCGCGGACGGTGGCGGGACCGTCGCCGTGCAGCGCGCGCATCACCGCGCGCACGTCGGAGGCCGGCATCAAGACGCGCGCCGCGAACTGATCGGCCTGCCACTCGGCGGGCTGCTTGTACGCCTGCGCGCGGCAGACGATCGCCGGCTTGGGATCCTCGTCGGCCTTCGCGGCGAAGAGCGGCAGCGTGACCTTCTCCATCTCGAGGACGGGGCGGTGCAGCACCCAGTGGCCGACCTCGTGCGCCACCGTGAACGCGAACCGCCCCTCCTTGCCTTCGAGCGACTGGTCGACGCAGATCCGCCCGTCGTCGAGCCACGTCGCGCCGAGGACGTCGCCCATCTTGAGGACCGCGCGGAGATCGACGACGTCGAAGTCGAGGCCGAGGTAGCCCTCGACGATCTCATCCACGTCGATCGGCGGGCGCGCTGGCGATCCCTTCCAGGTAGAGTACCTGCGGAGGAGCTCGGTCGCCGCGTGGTCGAGATCCGAGTGCTTGAGAAAGGGGACCTTGATCTGGAGCATCAGTCCTCGTCCTCCTTCTTCAGCATCTCGAGCAGCTTCTCGGCGGGGATGTTCCGCTCGCGGACCTGCCGGAGGAACTCCGGCATCTTCGGGTCCTCGCGCACGTGGTTCTTCAGGGCCTGGGCGACGCGCCCCGCGAGGGCCATGAGCTCGTCGAAGTCGTCCTCGAGGACCTCGGCGAGCTTCCGGATCACCTCTTCGCCCGGCGGGTACTTCTCGGCGTCGCCCTCGATCCGCGACAGGTAGCCGGCGCTGATGCCGACCTTGCTCGCGGTGGCGCGGAGGCCGAGCCCCCGCTCCTTGCGCTTGCGCCGTATGTGCTCTCCGAGCTTCTCGCCCATGGTCGTTCCGTTCGGTCGTCCGGGTGTTTCGGAAACAGGTAACAGCAGCTCGGGCGTGATGTCAACACGAACTGCACGGACGTTCTCCCGGCTGTCCCAGCCGGCCGCGGAAGGGCGCGTTTCCTCAGCAGAAGCCCAGGAGGAAGCGCATGGCGCGAAGGCCCGACCCGCAGGACAGCCAGCCCCCAGCCCGCGATCGCGCAGCCGCCCGCTTCGCGCGCGAAGAGGTCGCGGACGTGCTCGCCGAGGGGCTCTGGGCGCTCCTCTGCGCCGGCCGCTGGCCGGGCTCGGGCGGCGGCGGCGGCGCCCCACCCGCGGCCGCCGTCGCTGCTGGGGGGCTCGGCGCCAACGAACCACAACCCATTGAAACAACTGGAGTTTGAGAGTTGCCTTCCTCGCCGGACAACGCCTCCATGGCTCTCAGCACGGGGCGCACGGCGCGCCTCGCTCAACCACGGAGGTACACGATGGCACGCAAGCAGAGCGACGAGGCGGCCGAGGCCCGCCAGGCCATCGCGGACATCCCGCGCGAGCTGGCCCGCCTGCGGGAGATGACCGTGGGGCAGCTCCGGGAGAGGTACCGCGAGGTCTTCGGCGAGCCGACGCGCTCGCGCAACAAGGACTACCTCAGGAAGAAGATCGCCTGGCGCGTCCAGGAGCTCGCCGAGGGCGGCCTCTCCGAGCGCGCCCTGGCGCGGATCGACGCGTTGGCGTCCACCGCCCCGGTGCGGCGGCGATCGAGCGGGAACGGCGCGGTGCCGGCCGAGCCCGCCGCCGCCGAGCCGGTGGCCACCGCGCGCGACCCTCGCCTGCCCGAACCCGGCACGGTCCTCACCCGCGAGCACAACGGGGTCGAGCACCGCGTCGTCGCGCTCGACGACGGCTTCGAGTACCGCGGCGAGCGGTTCCCCACGCTGTCCAAAGTCGCGCGGGCGATCACCGGAACGAACTGGAACGGCTACCTCTTCTTCTCGCTGCAGCGCCGCGTGCGGAAGGGCGCCGGGGAGGCGAGCCAGTGAGCCGCCGAGCGAACGGCGCGGCGCGGGTGGTGCCCGAGACGAAGCGCTGCGCCGTCTACACCCGCAAGTCCACCGACGAGGGGCTTGATCAGGAGTTCAACTCACTGGACGCCCAGCGCGAGTCGGGCGAGGCCTTCATCGCCAGCCAGCGCCATCAGGGATGGGAGTGCCTGCCCGATCGCTACGACGACGGCGGCTTCACGGGCGCCAACATCGAGCGGCCCGCGCTGCGCCGGCTCCTCGCCGACATCGAGGAGGGCAAGGTCGACGCGGTCGTGGTCTACAAGGTGGACCGCCTGAGCCGCTCGCTCCTCGACTTCGCGCGGCTGATGGAGGTCTTCGAGCGGCGCCAGGTCTCGTTCGTCTCGGTCACGCAGCAGTTCAACACCGCGACCTCGATGGGCCGCCTGGTCCTGAACGTCCTCCTTTCATTCGCTCAATTCGAGCGCGAAATGATCGCCGAGCGCACGCGCGACAAGATCGCCGCTGCGCGCCGCAAGGGGAAGTGGACGGGCGGCCCGGTGCCGATCGGCTACGACGTCGTCGACAAGAAGCTCGTCGTCAACGAGCTCGAGGCGGTGGTGGTGCGCGAGCTCTTCTCGCTCTACGAGCAGCACCGCTCGGCCCTGGCGACCGCGCGCCTGCTCAACGAAGCGGGCCGCACGACCAAGCATCACCGTGCGAACAACGGCAACGTCCGCGCCGGGAAGCCGTGGGGCAAGGACGCCGTCCTCCGTGTGCTCAAGAACCCGGTCTACGCGGGCCTGATGCCCGGCTCGGGCGAGCTCCACGAGGCCGAGCACCAGCCGCTCATCGAGCGCGCGCGGTTCCTCCGCGTGCAGGCGATGCTCGACGCGCGCAAGGGCGAGAAGCGTGAGCACGGCCGGAACCCGGCCTACCTTCTGAGGGGGATCCTCCGCTGCGCGGGGTGCGGCGGCGCGATGACGCCGGCGTCGACGCGCAAGGCCAGGAAGGAGCACCGTTATTACCGATGTGTCACGCGGGACAAGCAGGGCCGGAAGGCCTGCACCTCCCGGCCGCTGTCGGCCGACGCCATCGAGGCCTTCGTCGTCACGCGCATCCGCGACGTCGCCGCGGACGGCACGCTGGCCGCCGACGTCGAGCGCGGCCTCCAGGCGCGCATCGAGAGCCGCCGAAAGGAGCTCCTCACCGAGCGCCGCGACCTGCCGCCGACGATCGCGAAGCTCTCGGCCGAGGGCCGGCGCCTCGTCGAAAAGATCGGTGCAGCGAACGGCGCCGCCGCCTCGCTCCTCGACGAGCGGATCGCCCATGTCGCCGACCAGCTTGGGCGCGCCGAGCAGCGCCTCGCCCAGGTCCAACGGGCCGTCGCCGCCCTGGACCACGCGGAGATCGAGACGCGGTGGATCGCCCGCGCGCTCGCTGACTTCGACGCCATCTGGGACGTGCTCACCACGGGCAACCGCGCCCGGCTCGTGCGCGCCCTGGTGCGCAGTGTCACCGTTGACGAGCCGAGCGGCAACGTCACAGCGCTCCTGACGGACCTGGAGCTCGACGACCTCGGCGTCGAGGGCGAGGCGAGCGACCACGGGGACCCCGAGCAGGCCGGCGGCGGACGATCCGCGCCGTCGATGGAGGCGCGCACATGAACGAGGCGCCCCGCACGCAGCCCGCAAGCCCGACCAGCCGCGACCACGACGAGAAGGGCGGCGTCCGGATCCTGACGGGTCAGCTCTTCCGCGTGCGGGACCGGCGCGGCTGGACCTTCACCGAGCAGCCGCCTCCCGCGCCGCCCGAGCCCGTCCGTCGCCCCGCCCGAGTGGCCCAGGTGCTGGCCCTCGCCCACCGCCTGCAGCGGGCCATCGATCGCGGCGAGTACCGCGACCGCGCCGAGCTCGCCCGCCAGCTCGGCTTCACGCGCGCGCGGGTCACCCAGATCCTCGACCTCCTGCTGCTGGCGCCCGACATCCAGGAGCACGTCGTTCACCTCGAGGCCGTCGACGGCGTCGAGCCGATCGCGGAGCGGGCGCTCCGCGACGTCGTCCGCCACGAGAGCTGGGCGGACCAGCGGCGCGCGTGGGCGGAACAGGAGCAGGTTCCCCCGGCTTGACCCCGACCCGCAGCCCGGTCGCAAACGATTGCATGGTGCCTCTTCCTTGGCGTACCCTGGCGCTGGCTGGCAACGGCTGCCAACCGCTATCCAGGTGGAGCCTGGCAACGATGCCGGACGAGATCCTCACCCTGCCCGAGGTCGCCAAGTTGCTGAAGGTCGCGGAAAAAACCGTCTACACGATGGCGCAGAAGAGCGAGTTGCCGGCCTTCAAGGTGCGGGGCCAGTGGCGGTTCAAGCGGGTGGACATCGACGCCTGGATCGAGCGCCAGAAAGCAGCGGCAGCACGACCCGACGAGGGGGACGATGGCCAAGCCTGAAGCCAAGAAGCGTGGGCGCCGGAAAGCGGCCAGCGCGCCGGACTCGCCCGCAGCCAACGGCACGACCCTCGGGTTCGAGGCAAAGCTCTGGCAGGCCGCCGACAAGCTGCGGAACAACATGGACGCGGCCGAGTACAAGCACGTCGTCCTCGGCCTGATCTTCTTGAAGTACATCTCTGACGCGTTCGAGGAGAAGCACGCCGCCCTCTCGGCCGACAAGAAGTCGGGCGCCGATCCCGAGGACCCCGACGAGTACCGGGCCGACAACATCTTCTGGGTCCCGAAAGAGGCTCGCTGGTCGCACCTCCAGGGCAAGGCGAAGCAGCCGACGATCGGAAAGCTGCTCGACGATGCAATGGTCGCCATCGAGCGCGACAATCCGAGCCTCAAGGGCGTGTTGCCGAAGGACTACGCACGGCCGGCCCTCGACAAGCAGCGCCTCGGTGAACTCATCGATCTCACCGGGACCATCGGCCTAGGCGACAAGGCTAACCGATCGCGCGACGTGCTCGGCCGCGTCTACGAATACTTCCTCGCGCAGTTCGCTTCCGCGGAGGGCAAGAAGGGCGGCCAGTTCTATACGCCCCAGTGCGTGGTGCGCGTTCTTGTCGAGATGCTAGCGCCGTACAAGGGCCGGGTCTTCGATCCATGCTGTGGCTCCGGCGGGATGTTCGTGTCCAGCGAGAAGTTCGTCGAGGCGCATGGCGGCCGCATCGGCGACGTCAGTATCTACGGGCAGGAGTCGAACCACACGACGTGGAGACTTGCGAAGCTGAACCTTGCCATTCGCGGGATCGACGCGAACATCGTGCACGGCGACGCCTTCCACGCCGACGGCCACAAGGACCTGAAGGCCGACTACGTCCTCGCGAACCCACCCTTCAACGATAGCGACTGGGGCGGCCAGCGCCTGCGTGAAGATCAGCGCTGGAAGTATGGCGTGCCGCCAGCGAGCAACGCGAACTTCGCCTGGGTGCAGCACTTCCTCCACCATCTCTCGCCCACCGGAATTGCCGGCTTCGTGCTTGCGAACGGCAGCATGTCCTCGCAGCAGTCGGGGGAAGGAGAGATCAGGAAGGCTATCATCGAAGCTGACCTCGTCGACTGCATGGTCGCGCTACCCGGCCAGCTCTTCTACTCGACCCAGATCCCGGTCTGCCTCTGGTTCCTCTCTCGCGACAAGAAGAACGGTCTCGGTGGCCGCGGCAAGAAGATGCGGAACCGCCAGCACGAGACCCTCTTCATCGACGCCCGCAAGCTCGGGACGATGATCGACCGGGTCCACCGGGAACTGACCGACGCCGACATCGCAAGAATAGCCGACACCTACCACCGCTGGCGCGGCGATGCGCCCGGCAAGTACGAGGACGTGCCCGGGTTCTGCAAGAGCGCTACCACGGCCGAGATCCGTGGGCACCAACACGTGCTCACGCCCGGGCGCTACGTCGGTGCTGAAGAGCTCGATGACGACGATGAGCCGTTCGAAGAGAAGATGACACGCCTCGTGGCGAAGCTCGAGGAGCAGTTCGCCGAAGGCGCCCGGCTCGAGAAGACGATCCGCAAGAACCTGCGGGGGCTCGGCTATGGCAAGTAGCAGCGGCTGGCCCACCCGCCCACTCAGGGACTGCGCCGTCTGGTACTCCGGCGGCACCCCTAGCAAGGGCACCGCGAGCTACTGGGGCGGCTCGATCCCGTGGATCAGTGCCAAGAGCCTCACCGACTTCTTCATTTCCGACTCCGAGGACCGCGTCACCGAGGAGGGCGCTCGCAACGGGACGCGGCTCGTTCCGAAAGACACGATTCTGTTCATCGTCCGTGGCATGAGCCTCAAGAGCGAGTTCCGCATGGGCATCACGACTCGCCCAGTGACCTTCAACCAGGACCTGAAGGCTCTCGTCGCCGTGGACGACATCGTGCCGGCGTACCTCGCCTACGCGATCAAGGCGAAGACGGGAGAGATCCTCCAGCTCGTCGGCGAGGCCGGCCACGGCACGGGCGTACTGCCGACGGATCGGATCCAGTCCCTTCAGATCCCAGTCCCGCCTGTAAGGGAGCAGCATGCCATCGCGGATATCATTGGGGCACTTGACGCAAAGATCGCGTTGAACGACCGGATGAACGCGACGCTGGAAGCGATGGCCCGGGCGCTGTTCAAGTCCTGGTTCATCGACTTCGATCCCGTCCGCGCGAAGGCGGAAGGCCGAAGCCCCATGGGCATCGACGCTGAGACCGCAAAGCTTTTTCCAAACGAGTTCATCCACTCGCCACTGGGCGACATCCCCGAGGGGTTCTCCGCGGTGCCGCTGTACGACATCGCGACGTTCATCAACGGTGCAGCCTACAAGGCCTTCGACCCCAATGCTGAGCGTCGTGGTCTGCCGATCATCAAGATCGCAGAACTCAAGGCTGGGGTGACTCAGCAGACCAAGTTCTCTGACGTCGCGATGCCTGAGAAGTACAGGCTCTCGACTGGAGACATTCTCTTTTCCTGGTCGGGCAATCCCGACACGTCCATCGATACCTTCGTCTGGACGCACGGAGCAGCGTGGCTCAATCAGCATATCTTTCGCGTCATCCCGCATCACGATGAAGAGCGCGCCTGGGTCTTGACGACCCTGAAGTACCTGAGGCCGGTGTTCGCGGAGATCGCTCGAAACAAGCAGACCACGGGGCTCGGTCACGTGACCGCCGCAGATATGAAGCGGCTTCTTGTGGCGAAACCAGACAAGCGCGTGATGGCTGCATGGAACCGGATAGCTGGCCCGCTACTCGACCGCATGTTCCGAAATTGTCTGCTGAGCCAGCGTCTGTCGCTTGTGCGCGATGCCCTGCTCCCGCGTCTGTTGTCTGGCGAGGCATCCACCGCCCGCACGCAGCCCGCAATGGAGGCCATCGCATGACCCACCCCGCGGTCACGACGTTTGATCTCCCCGCGATCGAGAACGTGCTCGGGATGGAGGGGGGCTACGTCCTGGACTTCAGCAACCGGACCTTCGCCATGTTCTTCGCCGAGCTGGGCGTCGACATGGATAAGGACTATCCGGAGGGCTCGAAGGCGAATCGCCTGCGAGCGTTCCTCCGCGACGCGGAGCCGGCGCTGGTCGCGCGCGCCCTCGAAGCCCTTCTGTCCCGGCGAGGCTCGCACGAAGGTGACGACGCTTCGCAGCACCTGCCGAAGTACCGGAACATCATCGCCCGCCTTGGCGGCGCCCGCGTCATCGCGCTCGCGTCGGTTGAAACGGATGTTCTCACCCTCGCCTACGTTCGCGAGCTCGAGGCGAAGACAGACCAGAGGCTTGCTGCCTCGGATCTCGAGGGCGCGATCACCACCGCCAGGACCATGCTTGAGGCTGTTCTCCTCGAGCTAGAGCGTCGCCTTCTCGGAACTCCAAGCGATCACAAGGGCGACCTCCAGCGCCTCTTCAAGGCCGTCGCGAAGCAGCTTCGCATCGATGAGGAGCGCACGGATCTCGACGACAACTTCAAGCAAGTCGTGCGCGGCCTGGTTCAGATCGTGAACGGCCTCGCCCCCATTCGAAACAAGATGAGCGACGGGCATCCGCGGGAGCGCAAGCCCGCGCCGCATCACGCTCGCGTCATCGTGAACGCGGCGAAGACGGTCGCCACGTTCCTCGTCGAGTCCTACGTATTCCAGCGCGAGAGGGGGCTGCTTTCAACGACGCGAGGGAGCACCGCATGACGACTCCCTTTACCGAGTCGGTCGTCGAAGAAGCGGCGCTCGAGTGGTTTGGCACCCTCGGCTACGCCGTCGTGGGTGGACCGACGATCGCGCCCGGAGAGTCCGCGGCCGAGCGAGCGAGTTACGAGCAGGTGGTGCTCGAAGGGCGGCTGCGCGATGCGCTGCACCGCCTGAACCCGACGGTACCTGCCGAGGGCATCGAAGAAGCATTTCGGAAGCTGACCCGTATCTCCTCCCCGCAGCTCGTCGATGCGAACCACGAGCTGCACTACTACCTCGTGAACGGGGTTAGCGTGGAGTACCTCCGCGCGGACGGGAGCATCGGCTACGATCCCGTTCGCGTCCTCGACTACGAGGCTCTCGACGAGAACGACTGGCTCGTGGTCAACCAGTTCACGGTGACGGAGTTCGGTCGAACTCGCCGGCCGGACGTCGTGGTCTTCCTGAACGGACTCCCGCTGGCCGTTCTGGAACTCAAGAACGCGGCCTCCGAGAACGCGACGATCTGGAACGCGTTCCAGCAACTCCAGACCTATAAGTCGGAGCTCCCCGCGCTCTTCGTCTTCAACGAGCTGCTCGTTGCCTCTGACGGCCTCGAAGCTCGCCTGGGGACACTCTCATCGAACAGGGAGCGGTTCCTGCCGTGGCGCACGATCGAGGGCGAGGAGCTGGCACCCTCGACGCTTTCGCAGCTCGAGGTGCTGATCCGCGGCGTCTTCGACAGGCGGCGATTCCTCGACATCATCCGCTACTTCATTGTCTACGAGGACGACGGCGACAGCGTCGTCAAGAAGGTCGCTGGCTACCATCAGTTCCACGCTGTTGGCCGTGCCGTCGATGCCACGCTCGCCGCGTCGAGGCCGTCGGGGAGTCGGCGTGTCGGCGTTGTCTGGCACACACAGGGATCGGGCAAGAGCCTGACGATGGCCTTCTACGCCGGCCGGGTGGTTCTGCATCCCGAGATGCAGAACCCGACGCTCATCGTGATCACGGATCGAAACGATCTCGACGAGCAGCTCTTCGGAACGTTCGCGCGCTGCAAAGAGCTTCTGAGACAGAGTCCAGAGCAGGCTCGCGATCGGGCGCACGTTCGCGAGCTGCTCAAGGTCGCTGCGGGAGGGGTCGTCTTCACAACGATCCAGAAGTTCTTGCCCGAGACCCGCGGGGACACGTTTCCTCTGCTCTCTGACCGCTCGAACATCGTCGTCATCGCCGACGAAGCTCACAGGAGCCAGTACGACTTCATCGATGGTTTCGCCCGTCACATGCGCGACGCGCTCCCGAACGCCTCGTTCATCGGGTTCACCGGAACGCCCATCGAGGCCACGGACAAGAACACGCGCTCGGTGTTCGGCGAGTACATCAGCGTCTATGACATCCAGCGCGCAGTCGAGGATGGGGCGACGGTCCCGATCTACTACGAGAGCCGGCTCGCCAAGCTTCAGCTCAAGGAGGAGGAGAAGCCTCACCTCGATGAGTCCTTTGACGAGGTGACAGAGGGTGAGGAACTTGCCGGCAAGGAAAGGCTCAAGACCAAGTGGTCAGCGCTCGAAGCGCTGGTCGGCACGGATCGTCGGCTGGCCCTGATCGCCGATGATCTTGTCCAGCACTTCGAGGCTCGGCTCGAGGTGATGGACGGCACAGCGATGGTCGTCTGCATGAGCCGGCGGATCTGCGTCGAGCTGTACAAGGCGCTCGTGGCTCTCCGGCCAGCTTGGCACCACCCCGACGACGACCAGGGCGCGATCAAGGTGGTCATGACGGGCTCGGCATCGGACCCGGCGAGTTGGCAGCCACACATTCGCAGCAAGTCCCGACGTGAGGCTCTCGCCAAGCGCTTCAAGGACCCAGGCGACCCGCTGAAGGTCGTCCTTGTTCGCGACATGTGGCTGACGGGTTTCGACGCGCCATGTATGCACACGATGTACATCGACAAGCCGATGCAGGGGCACGGCCTCATGCAGGCGATCGCCCGCGTGAACCGGGTCTTCCGCGACAAGCCGGGCGGGCTCGTCGTCGACTACCTGGGGCTGGCCGACCAGCTGAAGCGGGCCCTCCACACGTACACCGAGAGCGGAGGCCAGGGCGAAACGGCACTCGACCAGGAAGAGGCCGTTGCCCTGATGCTCGAGCGCCACGAGGTCTGTTGCGGCATCTTCCATGGCTTCGACTGGAGCCTGTGGACAGCGGGCTCCCCGGCCCAGCGGCTCTCGTTGCTCCCCGCCGCGCAGGAGCATGTGCTGGCACAGGAGGACGGCAAGGAGCGCCTGCTCCAGGCGGTCACGGAACTGTCGAAGGCCTTTGCGCTCGCCGTCCCGCATGAGGAGGCGATCCGCATCCGCGACGACGTTGGTTTCTTTCAGGCGGTGCGGACAGCGATCACCAAGACCTCCGGGGGTGAACGGAAGCCCCCGGCGGACATCGACCACGCCATACGCCAGATCGTCTCGAAGGCGATCGCATCCGATGAGGTCATCGACATCTTTGCGGCTGCCGGGCTGAAGAACCCGGACATCTCCATCCTGTCGGACCAGTTCCTCGCGGACGTGCGCGGGATGGAGCACAAGAACCTCGCCGTCGAGCTCTTGCGCAAGCTGCTCAATGATGAGGTGAAGGCACGCTCTCGGCACAACTTGGTGCAGGCGCGGTCCTTTGCCGAGCTACTGGAGAAGTCGGTCCGGCGCTACCAGAACCGCGCGATTGAGGCCGCCCAGGTCATCGAGGAGCTGATCGAGCTCGCGAAGGAGATGCGCGCGGCCCAGAAGCGAGGAGAGAAGCTCAACCTTAGCAGTGACGAGCTCGCCTTCTACGATGCGCTCGAGGTCAACGACAGCGCCGTCAAGGTGCTTGGCGACGAGACCCTGCGTGCGAGCGCCCGCGAGCTCGTCGAGACCGTGCGCCAGAATGTGACGATCGACTGGACGGTGAAGGAGTCCGTGCGCGCGAAGCTACGCGTCATCGTGAAGCGCATCCTTCGCAAGCACGGCTATCCGCCGGATAAGCAGGAGGCTGCGACGAACACCGTGCTCCAGCAGGCGGAGCTGCTCTCCGACTACTGGACGGAGGGCGCTACCACATGACGGTCTCCGCTCTCAACGCTGTCTGCCCGTACTACACGATGTACCCGCTGGACTTTCCGCTGCGGGTCCTCAAGCGGCACGGCAAGCCCGGCGAGTGGGTTATCGACCCGTTCTGCGGCCGGGGCACCACGAATTTCGCGGCGCGCTTGCTCGGGATGCCCTCGGTGGGCGTTGACAGCAGCCCGGTCGCTGCAGCGCTTGCGAAGGCGAAGCTCGTGTATGCAACGCCTGGGCGTGTGCTGGCGAGCGCAAGGGCGATCCTTGCCTCCGCAGAGGAGCCGACGGCGGTGCCAAGCGGACCGTTCTGGCGCCTCGCGTACCACCCGCGGACGCTCGCTCAGATGTGCCAGCTTCGCGAGGCGCTGCTGGAGGACTGCGCCTCGGCGACCCGGATCCTGTTGCGGGCGATCCTTCTGGGTGCGCTGCACGGCCCGCGCCCGAAGGGGAAGGCGTCGTACTTTTCGAACCAGGCGCCCAGGACCTTCGCTCCGAAGCCGAACTACGCGGTGAAGTTCTGGACCGCCCGCGGGATGCGCCCGGACGACGTCGACGTGCTGGCAATCATCAAGGACCGCGCGGACCGATACCTCGCGACGCCACCGCCGGACGTCGAGGGCATGGTTCACCTCGCGGATAGTAGGCAGAGCGCTACCTTCAACGACGCGCCAAAGGCACGCTGGATCGTGACGTCACCCCCCTACTACGGCATGCGTACCTACCTACCCGACCAGTGGCTTCGGAACTGGTTTCTCGGCGGCCCCGACTACGTCGAGTACCGGCAGCCCGAGTCACAGCTCGAGCACACCGGTGCCGATCACTTCGCGGGCGAAATGGCTCGCGTCTGGAGGAACGTCGCTTCGCGCTCGACGGCATGCACGAAGCTCATCGTTCGCTTCGGGGGGATTCACGATCGCGATGCGGAGCCGATGGACGTGCTGAAGAAGTCGCTCGCAGGCTCCGGGTGGCGCATCCGTACTTCGAGGCGCGTGCCCGACGCAGAGGCGGGGCGACGACAGGTGCGG
The DNA here is from genome assembly GCA_900696455.1 of uncultured delta proteobacterium. GTDB lineage: Bacteria > Myxococcota_A > Polyangia > Haliangiales > Haliangiaceae > UBA2376. The sequence goes on along the minus strand of CAADGB010000272.1, from coordinate 3,669 downwards.
CAGTTCCACGCGACACCCCGCAAGAGCATCGCCGAGCACGATGTGTATTGCGAACCGACCTGAGGAAGATCAGCGGCGTACGATGAAACGCACGGACTTGCCTGACTGGGTCGTGCGTTGCTCCGTGTCCCAGGCGTCACCCTGCGCTCCGCCGACGATCTTCGTCACCACCTCGACAACCAGCCGGTTGATGCGGTTCTTGTCTTGGCGGAGGCTCGCGGGTAGCGCCGCTTCGATCTTGCCCATCATGACTCCCCACGGAATTCCCTTGCCCTGGAGAATCTTGTTCCGCACGTCGGCGTCCTGCTCGACGGCGGCGACCGCACTCTCGGTGTCCGAGCGCAGCGCGTCCGGAGGTGTCTCTGCAAGGTTGGGCGCGTCCTCGTCGCCAGAGGAGACCGGCGGGACTGGCGAAGACGGGCTGGACGGCGTCGGCGCCGCAGTCGCCGTCGGTACGGCCGGCGTGCTGCCCCGGAGGGTCGAGGCATAGTTCTGAATCTCGGGGAGCGTGTATCCGGGATCGCGCGTCTTGTGCATCTGCTCGAATGAGAGGATCCGGAGCGGCACCGGGTACGCGTTCCCCTTGACGCTGCTCCAGAACACGCCCTGGCCGATGATCGGCTCGTTCAGGAGGCTGCTCAAGAGGTCGTCGCTGAAGTGGGCGTTCGCTCTCCGCACATTCTGCAGGTCGCTGGCCGAGAGCAGATGGAAGATGAACCAGTTATCGCCTTGGCTCAGGATCTCGACGGGAATGCTGCCCGGCTGCTGCGTGATGAGTACGGCGCCGAGGTCGTACTTCCGTCCTTCCTTCACCCACTCGATGTACGGAGTGGCCGCCGACGCCTTCTCGTTGAGGACGCTCTGCGCCTCTTCGACGACGGCGATGGTCGGGATGCTCTCCGAGTCAGCGCGGGTGAATTGCTCCTGGTTCCAGTCGAAGATGCGCCGCAGGATGAGTCCGGACAGGATCATCGACGCCCCACCGCGAAGCTGGGAGACGTCGACGACGCAGAGCTTCCCGTCGCGTAGGGCTCGGATGAGGAGGTCGAGCAGGCGGCTCGCAGGATCGTGAAGCTGCGACACGATCTTCGTCATGTTGCCGCGTGCCGCCAGCGCCTCCGGCTCCTGGCTACTTTCGAGACCGAGGAGTTGCTTGATGGTGTCCAAGTCGGCGCCGTTGCGGTCCGACCAGATGAGATCCACGAGTTGTTCCCAGCGGCTCGAGTCGAGGCCACGCAGCTTGGCCACGTTCTGCTGGTCCTGCCGCTCGGGGGGGAGGGCAATCGAGATGACGTCCGAGGGGCGCAACCGCCGGATGTCCAGCCGGATCGTGCCGGCGACGAACGACTGGTAGAAGGGGCTTGGTGCCTGACGCGAGGTGAAGACGACGATCTGGTTCTCGAGCGCGGGAACGTCGCAGAGCCCTGGACGTCCCTTGTCGTCGGGCCAGAAGTATTCCCCATCGGGATCAAAGATCATCGTGCCCACCGGGACCTGCTTGCCGCCTCGCTTCTCCACGGTGGGCGTCGAGGAATACAGCGCGCTGAACAACAGCTTGTTGAGGTTCGACTTGCCGAATCCAGCGCGAGCGAAGACGAAGGAGCGTCGCGAGACCAGGTTGGTGATGTCGAACTTGACGGTCGTCGTGGGCTCACGGAGCTGCATCCAGTTCTCGACTTCGAGCCGCGAGTCGCCCTTCGCGAAGATGTACTCCCCGAGGGCGAAGAAGCCGAGCTCAGCGCCGGTCTGGTTGTGGCCCGCGATCTCCCTCAACACCGTGCCCGACGGGAAGGCGACTGGGCTCCCCACGTGTGGCAGCCGTCGGTGCGACGGCACGAAGACGAGCCCGTTGTTCTGGCGACGGACCACGCCCAGGACGCGGATGTTGACGCGGTACTTCAGGTAGTCTTCGCGCAGCCCCTCGGGGACCGCTCGTCCTTCCCGGACCGCGCGGATGTTGAAGTCCTCGCCGGACGGCCCGCTCAGGCGCCCCTCGGACGACAAGGAAGTGATGCGCCCCAGAACGGCCTCATCGGGCGTCTCGAGCTGTACGAGGAGGAACTGGCCGTGCATCGGCGTGTTGTGGAAGTCCGTGCGGTAGGGCAAGGCGAGGTCCGCGTGGAACTCCATGCCGCCCTCGCGAAAGCCGCGGAAGACGCCAACGATCTGCTCGGCTGGGAAGAGGTTGATCGTCTCTGCCATCGGCTTCACCCGTAACGCTTCGAGGCCGGGTCCGCGTCGATGAGCGCAAGCTCATCGAGCACCTGGGCGCGGTCCCCAAGGGCCTCTCGGATCGCGCTCACGATTCCCTGCTGCAGGATGTCCATGTCGAAGTCGACGAGGGCCGCGTTCTCGTGCGCCTTCTGAAGGCAGCGTGGGTAGAAGGGCACCGGGAAGCCCTCGATCGCGTCACTGAGCAGGCTGCCGAAGACGACCTGCGCATCGCCGACCTGAGACTCGAGCAGGTCGACCGGCCAGATCGGGTCGCGAGGACGCGCGCCGAACTTCACGAAGAACATCTTCCCCGCGACGAACTTGTTGGCCTCTCCGGTTTCCACTTCACCGCCACGCGCGTACTCGGACCAGACGTAGGCCTTCTGCTCGAGGTCCCGCGACACCTCCGCATAGCAGGGATAGTCGCAGCGCATGCAGCCTTCGAGCGACATGGCCAGGCGGTAACGCTGAAGGACCTTGCTGTGCTTCGCGACGCCGACCACGTAGATGTTGCGTCGCTTGCGGCTCTTCTGGTCGCGGATCGCCTCGTTGATGCCGTCGCGGAGCTTGGCGAAGAGCGTGCCGGAGAAGACCTTGCTGCGGAGAAGCCCGTCCCAGACGATGACCGTGTCCGTACCGTAGTCCTTCTCCCGTACGAGGCTGAAGAGCACGGCCCACTCGGTGAGCTCGCGGTAGACCTGCACCCAGCTCGGCGACGACAGCCCGGGCGGCCGCTTGATCATCGGGGACAGTTCCCACAGCGTCGAGATGCCGAGGAACTGCATCATCTTGCCGAGGGCAGTGAGCGGCGAGCCGTCGGCGATGTGCCGCTTCGAGAGCTCGGTGATGTCGGTCGTCGGGGTGACGACCTCCAAGCAGTACTCGTTGTTGCTCGAGTCGACGACCCGGATGAGCTGCGCCATGAACGGGTCGAACTCGATCCGGTTGTTCCCGCCGTCGGTGCCGACGAGCGACACGGCGGTCGTGTGGCGGGGCATGATTCGCCGAGAGTCGCCGAGCCCGGTGCGCAGCTCTGCGCGGAGCGTGTCGAGAAGCGCCCGGTCCGCGACCATGCGCTCCCGCAGCTCGCGCTGGAGCGCGGCCATGCTCTCGGGGTCGATCATCCGAGCAATTCTACCAGGATGCGCGTCCATCGCCGAGCTGAGTTAAACAAGCGCTCTCGCGCCCGGCCCGATCGGCGCCCGCCGTTAAATACCGCGCCGTGCTCTCTCCCCGCTCTCCGCTCTGGAGAGCACGATCGGCCCCAAGGCGGGGTGCCGGCGACGTCGCGCGTGCTCTCTGCCGCCGCGTCGCCGAGAGCCGCGCGCGGCGACCACGACGCGCAAACCCCCGCGAAACCTGGCGCAGAAGCACGCGAGCCCCGGCCGTCACCGGCCAGGGCTCGTGTTAAAAGGCGCGGCCCCACCGGTTGGTGGGGCCGCATGTATGGCTCCG
>CAADGB010000271.1 GCA_900696455.1 uncultured delta proteobacterium | reverse complement strand
GGCGGTCGCGATCGGCGCGCTCGCGGCCGGCGCGCTCGCGGCCGGCGCGGCCGATGCAGGCGGGGGCGCCAGCACCGACACCGCCGACACCACCGAGGCGGCGGGCCCCGGCAGCCACTCGCGCCCACCGGCGGCCCACGGCCGCGGCGCGGTGGCCAGCGGATCGACCGGGGCCTCGAGGCCGGCGCTGGTGGTCTCGATCGTGACCAGCCCGGTGTGCTCGCCGGCGGCCTCGAGCTCGTACCAGGGCTCGGGGCGCTCGCCGAAGAGCTCGCGGACGTAGCGGCCGAGCGCCATCGCCGACAGCGACAGCCGCTCGCGCGCGGCCAGGGTCTCGATCGCCTCCAGCAGCTCGGCGCCGGACTGGAAGCGATCCTCGGGCCGGCGCGCCAGGCAACGGAGGATGATGGCCTCGAGCTCGCGCGACAGCTCGGGCCGGCGACTGGTGGGCGGCGGCACGTCGCCGTTGACGATGTGGGTCATCGTCTCGAAGTCGGGGCCGTACTTGAAGAGGCGGGTCATCGTCGCCATCTCGTAGAAGACGATGCCGAGCGAGAAGATGTCGCTGCGCCGGTCGACCGGCTGCCCGGTGCACTGCTCGGGCGACATGTACGCGACCTTGCCCTTGATCGCGCCCGATCGGGTCTCGGTCACGCGGTGGGCGGCCTTGGCGATGCCGAAGTCGACGACCTTGACCGCGCCCTCGTACGAGACCATCAGGTTCGACGGCGACACGTCGCGGTGGACGATGCCCAGCGGCTGGCGATCGATCCCGCGCTTGTCGTGGGCGTAGTGCAGCCCGGCGACCGCGCCGGCGATGATCGTGAGCGTCTGCTCGACCGGGATCTTGCGCTTGAGCGCGGCCACCCGCTGCAGGACGTCGCGGCAGTTCTCGCCGTGGACGTACTCGAGGGTGAAGAAGTAGGCGTCGCTGACCCGCCCGATGTCGTAGACCTGCGCGATGTTGGGGTGGTGGAGCTGGGCGGCGAGGCGGGCCTCGTCCAGGAACATCGTGACGAAGCGGTGGTTGCGCGAGTGCTCGGCCATGATGCGCTTGAGCACGACGTACCGCTCGAAGCCGGCGATGCCGACCGCGCGCGCCAGGAACAGCTCCGCCATGCCGCCCGTCGCCAGGTGGCCGAGGATCTGGTACTGGTTGGACGCGGCGCCGGCGCTCGCTGCCCCCGCAGGATTCACGGCCGAAAGGATCCCAACGGCGCGCGTGGATCGCAAGCCGGAAGGCGGGACACGAGGCGTGGCCCGACCGCGTCGGCGTGGGTCATCATCTGTCGGCGCGCCACCGACACCGGCGCCTCACCCGCCCGCGGCGAGCGATCGCGGAGGATCACGTCCCGATCACGTCGCCGCGCCTGCGCCGGCCTCCCGGATCGCCGCCAGCAGCCCGTCGAGCTCGGCGGCCCCGGCCAGCGGGTTCATGAGCGCGGTGCGCAGCCACAAGCTCGCGCCGTGCCGCCCGCCCGGCCGCGCGGTGAGGAAGTACCAGCGCCCGGCCTCGAGGCAGCGCCGGCGCAGCGCCGCCTGCAGCTCGTCGAGGGCCAGCCCCGTCAGCGCCGGCGTCGGGCGGTAGCGGAAGACCACGATGTTGGCGTCGGGCGCGGTGGCCAGCTCGAAGTCGGGCGCCGCGGCCAGGCGCGCGGCCAGGGCCCGGCCGAGGGCGAACACGCGCTCGACGTAGGCGCGGAAGAAGCCGACGCCGCAGGTGCGCAGGCTGGCGTCGAGGATCGTGCCCATCATCCGCTTGGTGCACTCCATCGTGCGCAGGCCGAGGTTCCACCACTCGCGCTCGGGGGCGAACAGGTACGACGCCTCCTGGGCGAAGGCGGCGTAGGCGTGGGCCTCGTCCTTGTACAGGACCGCGGTGCACAGGGCGGGCATGGCCAGGAGCTTGTGGGCGTCCCACACCACCGAGTCGGCGCGCTCGATGCCGGCGACCAGGTGGCGGTGGCGCGGCGACAGCGCGGCGGCCGCGCCGTGGGCGCCGTCGACGTGGAGCCACAGCCCGGCCCGCGCGCAGAAGTCGGCGATGGCGGGCAGCGGATCGTAGGCGCCGGTCGCGGTCGAGCCCGCCGACGCCACCACCGCGATCGGCCGGCGGCCGGCGGCGACCGCGGCGGCGTGGGCCCGCGGCAGGTCGTCGGCGCGCATGCGGTAGGCGTCGTCGCACGCGACCTCGACCGCGCCGCCGTCGCCCCAGCCCAGGGCGCGCACCGCGCGCGCCACCGAGTAGTGCGCGGTGGCGCCGACCAGCGCCGCCAGCGGCGGCCCGGCGTGGGCGCCGCCCCGCCACACGTCGTGGCCGGCGACGACCTGGCGCGCGGCGAGCAGCGCGGTCAGGTTGCCGAGCGAGCCGCCGGAGGTGAGGAGGCCGCCGGCGGTGGCCGGCAGGCCGAGGGTGCGCGCCATCCACGCGATCACCGCCAGCTCCTGCGGCGTGGCGGCGCCGCCCATCTCGTAGACCGCCATGCCGTTGTTGAGCAGCGCGGCGGCGGCGTCGGCGAGCGCGGCCGCCGGCAAGGGCGGCGGCACCTGATGGCCGAGGTAGCGCGGGTGGTGGAGCCGGATCGAATCGGCGGCGGTGGCGGCCAGCACCGCGGCCAGCGCGTCGTCGGCGCCGGGGTGCTCGCCGTAGTCGGCGGGCCAGCGCGCGAGCGCGTCGCCCGGCGGCCGGTAGGGGATGACCGGCCGATCGTCGGGTGCGGTGGCGGCGGTGGGGACGCAGGCCGCGAGGTGATCGGCGAGCCCGTCGATGACGCGATGGCCGTCGGCGCGGAAGCGCTCGGGGTCGTAGGCGCGGGCGAGGACGTCGGGGACCGGCCCCGGGAGCGCGGCGTCGTCGGGGGCGGGGCCGTCGGCGGACATGCGCCCTAGCCTAGAACACCGAGCGGTTGACGTGCCGGCTGCGATGCGACCTTGAACACCGAACGGTTGACGTGCCGGCTCCGATGCGATCTTGCGGCACCTCCGGACGAACCTCCGAGGCTCGCTCCTCACGTGGGGCCACGACGCTCGTCGCTGCGCTTCGGGGCGCCCGGCTCCCGCGCCCGCGGACACCCCGGCTCCCGCGCCTGCGGGGACGCCGGCTCGGCCGGACGCGCCGGCCCGGCCGGGCGCGCCGCGGTGCCGGCGGTAGTACGATGCCGCGATGGAGCTCGGCCTGGTCGCGACGCTGGCGCTGTCCGGCGTCGCGCTGGTCGCCGGGCTGCTCGACGGTATCGCCGGCGGCGGCGGCCTGCTCACGCTGCCCGCGCTCCTCCACGCCGGCCTGCCCGCCGACCTCGCGCTCGGCACCAACAAGGGCCAGTCGGTGTTCGGCTCGGGCGCGGCGCTCCTGCGCTTCGCCCGCGCCGGCCAGCTCGCGCCCCGCCGCAGCGTCACCAGCTTCGCCGCCGGCTTCCTCGGCGCCGCCGCCGGCGCCCTCGTCGTGTCCCAGGTCGACAAGGCCGCGCTGCGGCCGATCGTGATCGCGCTCCTGTTCGCGGCCGCGTTCCTGATCGTCCTGCCGCGGCGCACCGGCGCCGCCGCGCCGCGCCGGCCGCTGACGATCGCCGTCACCCTCGCGCTCGCCATCGGCTTCTACGACGGCTTCTTCGGCCCCGGCACCGGCACGCTCCTCATCGTCGGCTACATGTGGCTGCTCGCCGAGACCCCGGCGGTGGCCAGCGCCAACGCCAAGGTCGTCAACTTCGCCTCCAACCTGGCCTCGGTGCTGGCGTTCGCCGCCACCGGCCTCGTCGTGTGGTCGGTGTCGTTGCCGATGGCCGCCGGTCAGTTCGTCGGCGGCACGCTGGGCGCGCGCATCGTGCTCAGCCGCGGCAGCAACGTCGTGCGCGCGGTCGCGGTCACCGTCGCCCTGGCGATGGTCGCCACCCTGCTCGTCGACGTGCTGCGCGGACGCTGAGCACGGCGGCGAGCCCGGCGCTCCGCTCG
>CAADGB010000270.1 GCA_900696455.1 uncultured delta proteobacterium | reverse complement strand
TCGGCAAGGGCGACCGCGTGAAGGTCAAGGGCCACTTCCGCGAGCGCAGCTACGAGAAGGACGGCGAGACCAAGACCGTCCGCGACTTCGTCGTCGAGGACCTCAAGATCGAGCGCCACAAGATCCGCGACCGGGCGGAGTAGCAGTAGAGCTCGGGGGCCGCCCCGGCTGGGGCGGCCCTGTCGCTCCCGTCTTGGCCGAACCGGCGGCGCGCATTGTGCGAAGCGCGCGCTCGCAGCGCGGCGCGTGCAAGAGTCGTCGTCGATCAGGCGAACATGCCGCGGCTCAGCCGCCGCAGGAGCCCCACGAACGTCGCCGTCCAGGCGGTGACCGCGAAGGCGAAGAACGCCGGCGCGATCCCCGTCAGGGGCGCGTACGGCAGCGCCTCGGAGAGCCGGAGCGTGGCCGCCGTGTACATGCCCAGCGGGAAGACCATTCCCCAGTACTGCGGGTCGTAGGAGAGCGGGTGACGGCGCACGAGGTGGCGCCAGACACCGAGCAGAACGAGGAGCGGAATCCACCAGGTTCCGGCGGACCAGAAGAACAACGTGAACCCCTTGAGGAAGGGAGTGATCTCGAGCAGCAGCGTGGAACGTTCCCTCGCCAGCAGGAGCGAGGACCCCGCGAGCGTCGTGATGGCGACGGCGCCCATGTTGATCCAGTAGGGCGGAGTCAGCGCCGCGGTGGCGAGCGGCAGGAAGGTGAAGCGGTAGAAAATGAGGGTGATGATCGCGAGATAGAGCATGCAGCCGACGAGGAAGAAGACGAGTGCGCCGAAGGCGACGGCTTCGCGCGGCCAGCCGAACGGGTCGCCGAGCGCCAGGGCGAGAAGCGCCACGGACTGCGTGGCGACGGTCGCGAGCAGCCAGGCTCCGTTGATGCCTTGCTCGAGCGTGGGCTTGACTTCGCGCACGATGACCGCGGCGAAGAAGGAGTACATGACGACGGCCCAGAGCGCGATTCCGGCGCCGAACAGCGCCTCGGCCACGCCGCGCCGGCCCGCGACCAGGAGGATCTGGCTGCCGAGGACGCACGTTCCGGCGACGGTCGTGAAATAGCCGGAGCCCCGGGCGTGGTCGCCGAAGTCGGCGGCCACTCGGCGCGGGAAGAGGGCAATCCGCGCGACGGAAAGCGCGACGAGCGTCGCATAGGCGGGCAGGTTCACGTAGAGGAGCGCGCGGGAGAGCCGTGGCCAGCCGAGCAGATGGCCGGCGATCGAGACGATTCCGGTCGCCATGACGAGCGCGAAGTAGCCCGGGAAGAGCTCCGCGACGGCCTTCGCGAGTCGGCCGTGCGGCGGCGAGTCGGCAGGCGTGTTCATCGTCGAGCGCGGCGAGGGGAAGGGGGGAGCGCGAGAACGTCAGCGTTCGAGCCGGTAGACGTACCGCAGCAGGCCGAGGTTGAGCACGAAGCAGGTCAGGCTCGCGACTCCGGCCGGCAGCGCGACGTCGTGATCGCCGCCGAGATAGGCGTTCATCGTCGCGGTCAGCAGCCAGAGCTGGAGGACGACGATCACGACGACGATCGAGACGACGCCGGCGAGGATTCGCAGGCGCTGCTCGCGGGAGAAGCGCCTGGTGCCGCTCACGACATACGCTCCGTTACGCCGACCGCCCAGACCACGCCGTCGCGTACCTCCAGGTCGACTCTCGGCAGCGGCCGGCGCGGGGGGCCGGAGAGCGGCCGGCCGGTCGCGAGGTCGAAGTTCCCGTTGTGGCACGGACAGTGGAACCGTCCTCGATCGAACTGCGGAAGAACCGGACAGGAGAGGTGCGTGCAGCGCTGGTCGAAGGCGACGACCTCGCGCTCGCCGACGCGCACCAGCAGCTTCGGCTGTCCCGGCCCGGGGTAGTCGAACTGGCGAAAGCCGCCGACGGGGAGCTCGTCGATCCGGCCGAGCGCGAGCTCCGGCGTCGCCGGCCGGCGCGCGAGCCAGCTCTTGGCCAGGATCCAGGCCTGCCCGGCGACGAAAGCGAAGCTCGTCAGCACCAGGAACTTGGTGAACTCGCGGCGGGCGACGTACTGGTCCTGCGGCACGTCGACGGGGAAGTCGCGGCGCCACTTCGGTTGCTCCGCGGCCGGCCTGCCGTCGGGTGGGATCGTCAGCTCGTCCGGGTCGCGCACGGTCACGATTCGCTCTCCTGGTAGAGGTTCGCGAGCAGGGGGTCGAAGGACGCGGAGGCGGTGCGGGCTTCCGGCGCGCTCTCGAACGGCGCGGTGACCGCGAGCAGCGGCTCGGAGAAACTCTTCGGTACCAGCATGCGCACCCGCGTGGTGACGACCTGAGCGCCGAATCGGAAGCCGTCGACCGGACGCGAGGCCGGGCGCAGCGCCTCGATCTCCTCGCGCGTGCCGAAGAAGAGCGCCTGGCTCGGGCAGACCGACGCGCACATGGGCTTGAGCCCCTGCGACGTCCGGTCGTAACACATGTCGCACTTCATCATCAGGTTGGCTTCGTCGTGCATCTTGGGCACGCCGAACGGGCAGGCGAGCACGCAGTTGTTGCACGCGATGCAACGGGCTTTGCGCGCGGTCTGGACGACGCCGTCCTCGGTTCGCTTGATGGCGTCGGCCGGACAGACCTCGGCGCAGGTCGGCTGGTCGCAGTGCATGCAGACGACCGGCACCGTCTGCGTCGAACGCGCGCGGTCGACGAAGTCGAGCTGGATCATCGACACCCCCTTGTGGGTGTCGCACTCCGAGCAGGCCTGGACACAGGCGTTGCAGCCGATGCAGCGCGCGGGATCGATGTAGAAGTGGCGGTCGGCGGGAACGGGCATGGTGGATTCGCGTCAGCCTCCCGTGGTCGGCAGGGGCGGCCGGCGCGACGGCGTCGCGATCGCCACGGCCTCGCGCGCCTCGTCGGCCGTCGCCGCCCGGAGCCGCACGGCGCAGGCCTTGAACTCGGGGATCTTCGAGATCGGGTCCTGCGCCGCGATCGTCAGGCGGTTGACGCTCTTCCTGCCCGGCCAGTGGTACGGCACGAAGATCGTGTCGGGGCGGATGGTGGCGACCACGCGGGCGCGCAGCGTCAGCCGGCCACGCCGGGTCTCGGCCGTCGCCCAGACGCCGTCGCCGATCCCGAGGTGCTCCGCGAGGTGCGGGTGGAGCTCGATGAACGGCTCGGGATCCATGTCGAGCAGCGGCCCTATCCGTCGCGTTTGCGTTCCGGAGAGGAACTGGCTGATCAGTCGGCCAGAGGTGAGGATCAGCGGGTACTCCGTATCGGGCACCTCGGTCGGTGGCGAGTAGGTGGCCACGTTGAACCGCGCCTTGCCGTCGGCGAAGTAGAACGGCCCGTTGCCGCGGGCGACGACGTTCCACGATCCGGGCTCGAAGAGACGCGGCGTGCCGGTGTGATCGTCCGCGGGGCAGGGCCAGAACACGCCCTGCTGGCGTTCGACCTTCTCCCAGGAGATTCCCGAGTAGTCGGCCACCCCTCCCTTCGAGGCGACGCGCAGCTCCTCGAAGATCTCGCGCGGCCCCGCGAAGGTGAACCCCCGCTCGCGGCCGATGGCGCGCGCCAGGTCCTGGACGATGCGCCAGTCCTGGCGCGCCTCGCCCGGGCACTCGACGGCCTTGTTGATCTTGATGACCCGGCCTTCGGCGGTGGTCACCGTCCCTTCGTCCTCTTCGTGGAGCGACCCGGGCAGCACGAGATCGGCGTGCCGCGCGGTCTCGTTGAGGAAGAAGTCGATCGCGACGTAGAAGTCGAGGCGGCCGAGCATCGCCCGCACGTAGTCGCTGTCGGGGAGCGAGACGACCGGGTTGAAGCAGAGCGACAGGAGCCCCTTGATCTCGCCGCGCTCGATCTTGCGGAAGATCTCGTAGGCGTCGACCCCTGGCGGTGGCAACTCGTCGGGCGCGATCTTCCAGACGCCGGCTACGTAGGCGCGCGCCTCCGGGTCGGCGAGCTTCCTGCCGCCGGGAAGCTGGTCGCACTTCTGGCCGTGCTCGCGCCCGCCCTGGCCGTTGCCCTGACCGGTGATCGTCGCGTAGCCGCAGAACTCCCGCCCGATGCGTCCGGACGCGAGAACGATGTTGATGGCGCCGAGCACGTTCTGGACGCCGTGACTCGAGTGCTCGATGCCGCGGGCGTGCATGAGGAAGCTGGTCTTCGCTTTCCCCCACCAGTCGGCGGCCTTCCGGATCGCCGCTTCCGCGATCCCCGTTGTGCGCGCGGTCTTCGCCGGCGTCCACTCGGCGACGTGGCGGGCGACCTCGTCGAAGCCGACCGTCGAGCGCTCGACGAAGTCGCGGTCGACTTGACCGTTTTCGATCATCAGATGAAGGACGCCGTTGAAGAGTGCGACGTCCGTGCCGGGCCGGATCGGCAGGAAGAGGTCGCAGGTGCGGGCGATCGGCGTCAGTCGAGGATCGACGACGATCACCTTGGCGCCGCGTTCGCGCGCCTGCCAGACGTAGTCGGTGGTGATCGGGGCGCACTCGGCGACGTTGGCGCCGGAGATCCAGATCAGCTCGGCACCGAGGATGTCGCTCCAGGGGTTGGCGGCGCGGTCGATTCCGAACGCCTTTGTATTCCCCGCGCCCGCCGAGACCATGCAGAGACGGCCGTTGTAGTCGATGTTCGAGGTCGCGAGCGCCATGTGGGCGAACTTGCCCATCAGGTACGCCTTCTCCGTGGTCAAGCTCGCTCCCGAGAGCACCGCCATGGCGTCGCGCCCGTGAGCTTCCTGGATCCGCCGGATCTCGGCGGCGGTGCGCTCGATGGCGCGCTCGTAGGCGACGGGTCGGAAGCCGCCGGGCGCCGACTCGTCGCGCTCGAGGGCGGTGAGCAATCGATCGGGGTGCGCTCCCTGCAAGTAGCGCTTGATTCCCTTCGGGCAGAGCATGCCGCGGTTGAAGGGAAAGTCGTAGCGCGGTTCGAAGCCGACCACCTGCTCGTCCTTGACCTTCAATCGGATCCCGCACTGCTGGCCGCAGAAGCAGCAGTGGGTATCGACCACGCGGTCGGGCTCGACGCCGGTGTCGAGTCGCACGCCCGCCGACCAGGCGGGACGCGGGCCGAACGGGTCGCCGCCGTCGGGATCGAGCGACGTCGAGCGGACCGGGTGAGCTCCGTCGAGGCGCGGTGCGGAGCGGAGTGGATCAGCCATGGAAGTTCTCCGCGTCGGCGCGGCCGAGCGGCCCCTCGCCGAGCCCTGGGTTGACGTGCGCCGGAGCAGCTCCCGGCGCGACCAGCACGCCGCCGCGAACGCCTCTCCACGCCGCCCCCTGCGCGGCAGCGACCAGCGCGCGTCGGCAGGGCGGGCAGATGCGCTGGTAGTGGTCGGTCGCGCCGGGACCGCCCACGGCCCCGCGATCGATCCGATAGTCGAAACCGAGCCGGCGCTCGACTTCGATCAGGTCCTCGGCGTGCATCCTGGAGGTGAAGCCGTGACCGCATCGGGCGCAGCGTTCGGGCTCGCTGTCGCGACCGACCTCCTTGTAGAAGCGAACGGCGATCTGAGCCGGCCGCTGAAAGATGTGGAAGAACTTGCCGAAGGGGAGCCAGAGGAAGGTGAAGATCACCGTGACCGCGTGCAGGATCGCCAGGAAGTCGTAGGCGTAGCCGTGCATCCAGGTGTAGCTCGCGGTCAGCATCAGGCCGGTGAGGCTGACCGCGAAGAGCAGCACGAGCGGCAGGAAGTCCTCGGCGAAGCTCTGGAGCGCCGCAGCTCCCTCTTCACGCATCCGGCGGCGCATCGCCAGCATCACGCCGGCGATGACCAGGAACGACGCCCAGACGAGCCCATGGAAGAGGATGAACGCGACCAGCGAGTCGCTCGGAAAGGCGAAGGTCGGAAACCCGAAGACGACGACTCGATAGATCGTCGGCTCTCCGTGCTCGGACTCGAAGGCGAGCCAGCCGAAGACCAGCGGAAAGGTGATCGCGACCGCGAGGCCGCAACCCCAGAGGATCAGGAGGTGGGTCAGGCCGCGCAGCCGGCCACGGGCCCAGATGAAGCGGTTGAGCACGATGTCCGAGAGGGCGTGCGAGGCGAGGCCGCCGACGTGTCGCAGCCTCCGACCGCGCTGGAAGAAGACCTGCCAGCCGCGTCGCCAGTAGAAATCGGTCGGCGGTCGCTTGAGCCACATGGCGTAGCGATAGGTCAGCCCGAACGTGGCGAAGAGAACCGAGAAGGTGTAGGCGACCAGCGCCGCGTCGAAGTGGGCGAGGTTGCGCGATCCCGCGACGATCAACACGCCGAGCGCGGCGGTGGTGGCGACGCCCCAGGCGATCGGTCCGGCGGCTTCACGCGTCGTCGTGGTTCGAGTCGGCATCCCGGTGGCCTTCCGTCCTCCTCGCTCCGCCCGATCGTAACCCGTCGGCGGTGCAAAGGTCACCTCGCCAGGCGCCGGTCGTTTCGGAGTGCCCCGGCGGCTCAGGCCGCGTTCTCGATCTCCATTCGCCGCAAGCGTCGTGAAAACGAGTGGCCGAAGACACGCTTCATCATTGCCAGCTTCGCGCGCTGCCAAGGGTAGCGCCGGGGAGAGAGCGAGCGGCACTCCTCGGGGAGCATGACGAGCGAGACGTGGATGTTGGGCGCGCAACCGATCGGCAGGCCCGCTTCCATCGTCGCCTCGTAGAGACGACGGAAGACGGGGACGAGGTCCTCGGTCCGCGGCGGGTCGGCGTCTTCCAGGTCGGTGCCGACGAGCGGCCGGAAGACGCAGACGGTCGGGATCGCGCCCACCGAGGTGATCCAGTCGATCGCCGCGATCGAGGACTCGGGAGGCTCGAGGCCGGCGATGATCTCGCCGTTGGTCACCCAGGGCTCGTGCGACGGCCCCCTGGCGCCGAGCGCCGCGCAGTATCGGGTCGCCTCGAGGTAGAAGTCGAGCCCGTACTCGGCGTGCTTGCCCGGGCAGATCTCCTCGAACAGCTTCCGGTCGAAGATCTCGAAGCAGAAGGAGACGCGGTTGACGCCGATCTCGCGAAGGTGGTCGTAGCGTTTGAGATCGCGGTGCGGCGGCGTCTGAACCCCGACCAGCAAGCCGAGCTCCTTCTTGATGCGCACGATGTAGGGCTCGAGGATGTCGAGGTAGGTGTCGCCATCGTAGTGGCCGGTGTTGAAGTCGACGTAGGTGATGCCGCTCTCGCGGCGCGCGGCGCGAATCACCGTCATCACCTCTTCGACGGACTTCTCGTCCGCATCGTCGACGCCGAGGTTCAGGCCGACCGAGCAGAACTTGCAGTTCATCTTGGTCGGCTTCTGAGTCCAGTACTCGCACACCTTGGCTTGGTAGATGCCGAGGTAGGTTCCCTGGAGCGTGCCGATCCGCGTCATGGGTTTGCCGTTCGCGAGGTTGGCGTCGTACCAGCCGGGACGCGGCGAGAGCTGCACCTCCGTGACCGGCGTGCCGCCGTGGCGCAGTCGGTAACTGCCCTGCTCGCGGTAGAGCGTGTAAGGCGAGCGTTGCGCGAAGCTCTCGGAGACCGGGACGTTGGTCCAGAGCCCGCCGGGAAGGATGAGCTCGAGCCCGCTGCCGAGGCCGGCGCGGGTCCGCAGGACCTTGCGGCCGCCGTCCTGTTCGATGAAACAGGACTCGTCCATCCGCAAACCCTTGCAGTAGAGGTCGAGCTTGAGCAGGCCGGGGTTGGCGCGGACCTGCTGGACGGTCACGAGTTCGGTCGACATCGAGCGCTCCAGGGAGGACGGCAGACGGGCCGGCGACGAGACGGCCTCGTGCCGACTGGCGAGTCAGGCTACGGCGATCCGCGGAAACAGGACGTTGTTCTCGAGATGGATGTGCTCGTGGAGATCGGTCTCGAGCGCCGCGAGGCCGTGCCAGAGCGCGTTCCAGGTGTTGCAGGCGCCGTCGGGGACGCGGAAGCCGTCGGTCAGCTCGCGGATCCGGTGGAGCTCCTGTCCGACGCGGACGTGATCGTCGACGAACGGCTCGAGCTCCGCCGCCTGACCCGCCGCGGTGCGCAGCAGAGAGGGGAAGAGGGACTCCTCCTCCTGCCGGAGGTGCGCGACGACCTCGGCCTGGAGTCGGAGAAAGCTCTCGAGCAGGGCGCCGAGCCGCTCCGGATCCTTGTCACCGTGGACGCGGAAGACCTTGCGCGCCATCGACTCGAGCCGGGGCAGCTCCTCGCGGAGCGAGTCGTGGTAGCGGGAGACGATGTGCGCGACGAGCTCCTCGACGGGGGCCTCCGTCCAGCGCGGGGATGCGGTGTCGGCGCCGGGGGACGCGATCTCGCGTTCGATCTCTTGGAGCACGACGGCGGTGTCGAGATCGCGCTTGGCGCAGGCGTCGGTCAGGGCGACGCCGCCACCGCAGCAGAAGTCGATGTTGTGTCGGGCGAAGACGCGGGTGGCGAGGGGATGCCGGGCGGCGATCTCGCCGACTCGGGATGTGGAGGTGACGTTCATGGGGTGGATCTCCTTCGCAGGGTCGCGGTCGTGGAACGGGGGCGCGGCGGCGCGGCCGGCCCGAGGGCGTAGGTGCAGGACGAAGCGCCGTCCGGGATGAAGCTCTCGCGCAGAAGCGGCCGGTCGAGCAGCTCGCCGACGAGCGCCATCTCGGCCCGGCAGGGCAGCCGCGAGACTCCGACGAACTCGCGCAGGGGGCAGTGCGCCAGACGCAGATGGCTGCCGCTGTCGTCGGTGACCACCTCGGCGAGGAAGCCCTCCTCGGAGAGCATCCGCGCCACGGCTTCGAGTCGCTCGTCGGCGGGGACGCCATCGAGACGGGCCTCCGCCTCGGCTCGCTTGCGCCGAAGTCGCTCCGTGAAAAAGCTCTCGAGCAGAGATCCCTGTCCGGAATCGACGAGGAACCGGGCCAGCTCGCGCAACAGCTCGCCGTCGCGGCGCGGAAAGAGCGCGTCGCCCGCATCCGAGAGCCGGTAGCGGATCCGCGGTCGGCCCGGCCCCGAACGGACGAGCCCCGAGCGCACGACGAGGCTCTGCGCGACCAGGGCCTGGAGGTGGCTGCGCACCGTTTCCGCGGCCACGTCGACCGATCCCTCGAGCTCGGCGAGGGTGGACTCCCCTCGTCGCTTGAGTGCCTCGAGCAGCGCTCGCTGGCTCTCGCCGATCCCGGGTGAGGCGATCGTTCCAGCGCTGGAGTGTCTCGACGACGCGGCGTGGGCGGGAGTCACGACCTGGATTCTGCCGTTGACTCCCCTTGATTGTCAAGGTTAAAGTGAAAACAGTCATGAAAACTGACGGACAGCCCGCTCCGGGCCCTTCGGCACCCGGTGTCGCATCCGGCCCAACCCTTCTTTACCCGCGGTTCTTCCTGACCGGAATCGCGGTGACTTTGACGGCGGGAGCCGGGTGGGGCGCCTGGCTGCTGATCCGCATCGCGGTGGCGCGGGACTTAACCGCACCGTCGATCTTCGAGGTCAACGCCCACGGCCAGGCGCAGATCTACGGCTGGATGGGGCTCTTCATCGTCGGCTTCGCGCTGCAGATGTTCCCGTCGTTCTGGGGAACGCGGCTCGTGGCTCCCCGGCTGGGACGGGCGCTTCTGCCGACGATGGCGGGGGCCGTTCTCCTGCGCAGCGTCGCGGAAGCCCGGCCCGCGGGACGCTTCGCCGAGCTCGCGGTCGCCGCGGGTGCCGTCCAACTCGCCGTGGTCGTGACCTTCGTCGCGCTCCTCGTCCTCACGGCTCGCCGCCACACGTCGCCCTGGCGCGCGGCGGACCGCTACCTCGCAGCGGGCCTCGCCTGGTTCGTCCTCTCCTCGGTCCTCGACCTGCGCCACCTGGCGCGAACGGTCGGCGCCGCCGGTCGCGAGGCGCTGCTCGCGGAGATCGCGACCTGGCAGCTTCCGCTGCGCGACCTCCAGATCCACGGGCTCGCGTTGTCGATGATCCTCGGTGTCTCGCTGCGCGTGCTGCCCGGCCTCTTCGGAACGCCGGTCATCGACGCCGGACGCGAGCGCCGGGCGCGCCGGCTCTTCTGGCCGCTCCAGCTCGCGATCCTCGCCGAGGCGGTCCTTTTTCCGCTCGCCATGGTCACGAAGAGTCCGCCGGTATTCGTCGGATTCTGGGTCGCCACGGTGGGATTCGCCGTCACGGCGGTGCTCGCCGCCGCGAATCTCCGGGTTTTCGCGAGGTCACGACTCGACCTGCCCTCGCTCTCGCCACTCGCTTTCGTGCGCGCGGCGCACGTCTGGCTGGGTGTCTCGCTCGCGATGCTGGTGGCGGGTCCGCTCTGGTCGCGCCTGCTCGACCTGCCGTTCTCGCACGCCTGGCACGGCGCCACCCGCCACTCGATCACGGTCGGCTTCGTCAGCCTGATGATGATCGCCGTCGCGTCGCGGATCGCGCCGCGACCGGCGGAGAGCGGTTTCGCCGGCGCGGCGCTGCCGCTCGCGCCGTTCGTGCTGCTCAACCTCGGTTGCGCGCTGCGCGTCACGCAGCAGGTCGCGACCGACCTGACACCGGAGGCGTTCCTGCCGGCGGGCGCTTCGGGCCTGATCGAGCTCGCGGGCCTCACCTGGTGGGCGGCCTGGATCGTCCCCCGGCTCGTCCGCGCCGGTCAGCCGTTCGCGACGGCGCGAGCGACGCTCACTCGAGCGACGGCATCCACCCCTCACGAGCGCTGAGCAACCGTCTTGACTGTCAAGGAAGCGGAAGGGACGGAATCCAGGTAGAGCGATGCTTGGCGATGGCGTTGAGGATGGTCAGCAGCTTACGCATCGCAGCGACGAGGGCGACCTTCTTACGTTTCCCAGCGGCGAGCAGGCGTTGGTAGAAGGCATTGAGGATCGGATTGTGGCGAACGGCAGTGAGGGTGGCCATGTACAGGGTGCGACGCACGTCAGCTCGCCCGCCCCAGATCGTGCGTTGCCCCCGCATCTGGCCCGAGTCGCGGTTCATCGGCGCGACCCCGACGAGAGCGGCGATGCGTCGGCGGTCGAGCGAGCCGAGCTCCGGCAGCTCAGCCAACAAGACCGCCACGGTAACGGCACCGATACCAGGGACGCTGGCCAAAGCCTCAGCCAAGGCCGCATGGTGCCGCCGGACGTGAGCTGCGACTTGCGTGTCGCTATCATCCAGCTCTCGTCGGAGGACGTCGATGACGCGTTCCACGCTGGGTTTGGCAGCGGGGTGCGATATGCGGAGCCGCTGCCGCTCGGAGGTGAGCATCTGAACGAGCTGGCGGCGGCGCAGGACCAGGGCTTGCAGTCGCTGGAGCTCGTCGTCAGCCAGCGGCTTGATGAACCGCTGGCGGTCGGGATGCTGATCGAGAACGCGCGCAAACGCCGCCAGCATGCGCGCGTCCAGTGCGTCGGTCTTGGCCAAAGCCCCCATTGCACGAGCGAAGTCACGGGCCGCCCGAGGGTTGACCACGGCAACGGAGAGACCTGCGGCCTGCAAGGCACAGGCTGCTTCGAACTCGTAGCCGCCGGTCGCCTCGAGCACGACCAAGGCCGGCTTCAGCCCCACCAGCTGCTCGACGAGCTGCTCGATGCCAGCGCTGTCGTTGGTCACCTGAGCCGTCTTCGACTCGACGGTACTGGCGACCTCCAAGACCTGACTCGAGACGTCGATACCGACGAAAATCGGATCGGACATGTCCTCTCGCTCCCATCCTTGTCTATGCGAACTCTTGTTCCCACAACCGTTCGGGCTGCAAGAGAGGACGGTCCGGCTCACGTGCCCCAGTGCTCAGAGACGGGGTTACCTTCACCCCAGAGGCGCGTCGGGCTACGTGAGCCGGTCCGAACCCTCTGACTCAAGATACAAGGCGCCCGAACCCGGAGACAGGCTCATGTACGGAGTGATGCTCTTGGTCCACGTTCTCGCCGCGACGATCTGGACCGGCGGCCACCTCGTCCTGGCGATCGCGATCCTCCCGCGGGTACTGCGCGAGCGCTCGCCGGCCCGCCTGCTCGACTTCGAGTCGGCCTACGAGCGAGTCGGCATTCCGGCGCTCTTCGTCCAGGTCGCGACCGGGCTGTGGCTCGCGCACCGGATGGTGCCGGAGCCGTCGCGCTGGTTGTCCTTCGCAGATCCGGTCGCGACCCTGGTCGGGGTCAAGCTCCTGCTGCTCGCGACCACCGTCGGCTTCGCCCTCGATGCGCGGCTGCGGTTGATTCCGAAGCTGTCGGAGAAGAACCTCACCGCACTCGCCTGGCACATCGTCCCGGTGACGATCGTCTCGGTGCTCTTCGTCGTCGTCGGCGTTTCGTTCCGAACCGGGTGGTTCTACCCTTGACCGTCGTCAAGCGAGCGACACGGTCTCGAAGATCGCTGTGAAGTGGCGCAGCGCCGCGGGCTGCTCGACGATCCGAACGCCGGAGATTCGATGGCGCGCGGCCGTGATCTCCGCGAAGGTTTCGACGATGTAGTCGACGTGGCTCTGGGTGTAGACCCTGCGCGGCATCGCCAGACGCACGAGCTCGTTGGGGCCGGGCTGCTCGATGCCTGTCGCCGGGTCGCGGCGGCCGAACATCACCGAGCCGACCTCGACGCTCCGGATACCGGCGTGGCGATAGAGCTCGATCGCCAGCGCCTGTCCGGGGAACTGCTCGCGAGGCAGGTGCGCTAGGAAGCTCGCCGCGTCGACGTAGATGGCGTGACCGCCGGGCGGCTGGAGGATCGGCACGCCGGCGGCGGTCAGATGCTCGCCCAGGTACTGCACCGAGGCGTGGCGGTACTGTTGGTAGGAGAGGTCGAGCGCCTCGTAGAGCCCGACCGCGATCGCCTCGAGGTCGCGGCCGGCGAGGCCGCCGTAGGTTGGAAAGCCCTCGGTCAGGATCAACAGCTCGGTCTCGGCCCGGGCGAGACGCTCGTCGTTCGAGCAGAGGAAACCGCCGATGTTGGCCATGCCGTCCTTCTTGGCGCTCATGGTGCAACCGTCGGCGAGCGCGAACATCTCGCGCGCGATCTCGAGCAGCGACTTGCCTGCGTACCCCGTCTCGCGCTGGCGGATGAAGTAGGCGTTCTCCGCGAATCGGCAGGCGTCGAGGTAGAAGGGGACGCCGTGGCGCCGGCAGAGCCCGGAGGCGGCGCGGAGGTTCGCCATCGAGACCGGCTGGCCGCCACCGCCGTTGTTGGTGACGGTGACGAAGACGACCGGGACGCGACTGGGAGGATTCTCGAGGAGCGCCGCGAGCGCCTCGAGATCGATGTCACCTTTGAACGGCGCGCTCGCCGAAAGCTCGCGGCTCGCGGGAGAGGCGAGGTCGAGAGCGGTGGCGCCGACCGCCTCGATGTTGGCGCGAGTGGTATCGAAGTGGGTGTTGTTGGGCACGACGTCGCCGGCGCGGAGCATCGTCGTGGCGAGGATGCGCTCGGCGGCCCGCCCCTGGTGGGTCGGGATGACGTGGGCGAATCCGGTGATGTCGCGCACCGCCTTCTCGAAACGGCGGAAGCTCGGGCTGCCGGCGTAGGACTCGTCGCCGCGCATGACCGCGGCCCACTGCTCGGCGCTCATCGCGCCGGTGCCGCTGTCAGTCAGGAGGTCGATGACGATGTCGTCGGACGGGATCCGGAACAGGTTGTAGCCGGCCGCGGCGAGGATCGCCTCGCGCTCCGCTGGCGACGTCATCCGGATCGGCTCGACCGACTTGATGCGGAATGGCTCGATGATGGTGCGCATGAGGGTCAAGCTACGTGATCGGCGGCGGTGCCACCTTGACCGTGTGCAAGGAAGTCGATTCCACGCGCGACGGGAGCTCGCCGCCCCGGTGCGAGAGGTCGACCCATCGGTGGGGCACGGGTCCCGCCGGAATCAGTCGCGCGCGAAGAGCTCGGTGGAGAAGTAGCGCTCCATCCGGTCGGGCAGCACCGTGAGGACGACCGGGTCAGCGAGGCCCGCCGCTCGCAGGTGGGCCAGCGAGCGAGCGGCGGCGAGCAGGTTCAAGCCCGACGAGGGGCCGACCGGTTGGCCGAGCGCGATCAGACGGCGCGTTTCGGCGAGGGCGTCTTCGTCCATGATCTCGAAGGTGACCAGTCCGGGCATGGCGCCGGGCGAGAACAGGCGCGAGACACAATCGACGACGCCGGGGATACGTGACGAAAAGGGGCCCGCCTCCCGACTGCATTCGGCTTCCTGGAAGCAGCCCGCCGCGAAGACACCGCTCGCCGCCACCGGCCGAGCCAGGACCGGAAGGGCCGCCGCGCCGTGATCGCGCACGCCCTGCCAGAGCCCCACCAATGTTCCGCCCGTACCCACGCCCGAGACCACCGCGTCGCAGCGGCCCCCCGGCAGCTGCTCCATCGCCTCGCGCGCCGTGCCCAGGCGGTGGGCGGCGGCGTTGTCCGGGTTCTCGAACTGGCGGGGCAGGAAGGCGCCCTCGCTCGCGGCGATCTCGCCGGCGATCCGCAGGCACTCGCCGATGCCGGCGCCCGGGGAAGCGAGGTGCGTCTTGCCGCCGTAGGCCTCGATCGACAGGACGCGTTCGCCCGAGACGCCGGCGGGCATCACCGCCGTGAAACGGAGGCCGAGACGGGCGCAGGCCATCGCCATCGCCATGGAGGTCGAACCACTGGAGGCCTCGACCACCCGACCCCCCGGCTCGAGCGTCCCCTCGCGCAGGGCCTTGGTCAGGATGAAGCGCGCGATCCGGTCCTTGGTCGAGCCGGAGGGGTTCATGTACTCCTGCTTGGCGTACACCACGCCGCCTTCGACGGGAATGGCGGCGAGTGGCGTGACGAGCTGGGGGTCGAGGACGGGCAAGAACCTGGACACGGGAGCGCTCGCGGCGGCGGCCGACCGTACCATTTCCGTCACTCGCGAGAGAACGCGAAGCGCACGGGAACGGCCCGAAAGCCGCCGAGGGGCGGCAGCTCGCGCGTCGGGTCGCCGGCGAGCGCGATCTCCGGTGCCGCGGCGAGGAGGGCGTGGACGAGCTCCCGGAGCTCGAGCCGCGCGAGCGGCCTTCCCGGGCAGACGTGCGGTCCGATGCCGTAGACCAGGTTCGCGGCGGCGTTCGCCTCGGGCTCGAAGGCGTCGGGTGGCGAGAAGACATCGGGATCGCGGTTCGCCGCCGCCCAGTCGAGGGAGATCGCCCGGCCGGCCGCGACCGGGCAACCCGCCACTTCAGTCTCCTCGAGCACCCGGCGCCGGCTGGCGACGAACGGATCTTCGAGCCGCAGGCACTCCTCGATCGCGCGATCGAACCGCTCGACCGAGCTCTCATCCCGCAGAAGCTCTGCGAGACCGCGGCGGGTCGCCAGGGCGTGGACGACGACGCCGACCGCGAGCGCGAGCGAGCCGAGGTCGCCGCCCGTCCAGTTGCGCAGGATCGAGACGATCTCGTCCTCCTCGAGCCCCCGGCCGAGCGAGACGTCGTTCACCAGGCGATCGGTGACGTCGCGGGTGCCGTCGCCTCCGCGGCGAGGTGCGACGACGGACCGGACGATCGCGTCGAAGCTCTCGGCGACCGCCGCCAGCTGCTCGCGATCGCCGGTTCTCGTGGCCTCCTGCCGCGCCGCGAGCCAATCGAGGAGCGGCCTCTCGAGCTCGACGGGCCAGCCGAGCCAGGCCGCCTGGGCGCGAACGGCGAACGGGGCACCGAGGTCGCCGACGGCGTCGAAGGGCCGGTCGCGCGGAAGTCGGTCCACCAGCGCGCGCGCCACGGCACGACACGCGGGCGCAAACTCCGCCATCGCGGCCGGGGTGAAATAGCGGTCGACGAGGGCCCGGAAACGAGCATGCTCGTCGCCGTCGAGGCCGTTGGGCAGTTGAAGAAAGCGCGAGATTCCGTTCGAGAAGCGGCGCGGGTCGCAGGCGATCCGCACGACCTCGGCGTGCTCGCGGACGACCAGCTTGGGTGGGCCGGCTTCAGGCGTGGTACCGCGAGCCCCCGAACGCTGCGGTCTCCGCGAGCCATCTGCCTGATCCCCGCTCATCTCAGAGGTAGCCTAGTCGCAAGCCGGGATTCAGTGAAGCACACGCACGCCGCGGCTTCGAAACTCCACTCCCGAGCTCGGCGAGGCGCGCGGATTCGGGGTTCACCGGAACGGGCCGAGCGCTCGAAACTGGACGAGAGACCGCGAGACCTCTCAGGGACCTTGCTTAGAAGGGGCGCAGGCGTCGGGGCCGAAGAATCGCGTCAGGATCTGTCGGATCTCGGCCAGCTTCGCCGGTTTCGCCAGGACGTAGTCCACACCGGGCGGCAGGGCGCCTCCTGAGGGCAGTCGATCGCCTCGGCCGGTGTGCAAGATGACGATCGTGTTCGGAGCGAGGGCCTGGATCTCGGCCGCGACTTCCAACCCGGTGAGTCCCGGCATCTCGAGATCGGTGATGACCAGGGCTATCGGCCGGCCAGCTTCCAGCTCGGCCCTGAAGGTGAGGAGAGCGGCCCGGCCCTCGACGTGTACCCACGAGGACCATCCGATCGCATCGAGGGCTCGGCCCAGAACCGAAGCTACTCTTCGATCGTCATCGACTACCAAGCTACGTCGAATGTCAGTCCTCACCGTGTCACCCCGAGGTAGACCACGAGTGGCCTCCGATGTTCTCAGTGGCCCACCAGTCGCTCGCCCGGAGCTCCGAGGGTCGCCGAGACGCTACGTCATCCGAGCGCGATCGGGGCCAGCCGGCGGGGTAGGGACGGGCGGGTAGGCGATGCCCGATGTCCGTGGGAGGGCCTCCACCCGGCCTGCGCGCGAGCCCCTCGTCTCCTCCGGGGCGTCGTGCTCGTCCACCACCCACCCTGGCGCGGCCTGGAGCTCTTCGTCCACACGGGTCGCCACCGCCGCCCGAAGGCGAG
This sequence comes from uncultured delta proteobacterium, assembly GCA_900696455.1. Taxonomy (GTDB): domain Bacteria; phylum Myxococcota_A; class Polyangia; order Haliangiales; family Haliangiaceae; genus UBA2376. The sequence continues at coordinate 220 of CAADGB010000270.1, read as the reverse complement.
TCGTGGTCTCGTCATCCCTCTCCTTTCGCCGGGCCTCCGCCCAACGTCCCGGAAACCGTGCCCGAGGTGCGCCCGGCCGCAAGGCCAAGCCTCCGGCGCGCTGCGCGCGGCCTTGTCGGCCGGGCTCCGTTCACCCCGGGCTCCCACCGGGCCGTGTTGGACGGAAACCACAACGAAAGGAGAAAGCAGATGACCAGCAAGACCCCGATCACCCTCTACG
>CAADGB010000269.1 GCA_900696455.1 uncultured delta proteobacterium | reverse complement strand
GTCGCGGCGCCCGCGCTCGCGCCGCCGCGGTCGCCACCGCCGCCGCCGCCGCCGCCGCCGGCCAGCACCGCGACGAGCGCCGCCGCGCCGCCCACGCCGACCACCGCCACCGTCGGGACGAGCCAGCGGCGCGGCGCGCGCATGCCTGGCATGCTGGCGTCGGCGCTGCCCGCCGCCGAGCGCAGCGTGGTCGCGAGCTGGGGTCCGCTCGCGCGCCCCGGCGGCGCCGACGCCGGCACGGGCTCCGGGGCCGGCGTGGCGTGGCGGAGCGGCGGCGCGTGCGCGGCGACGTGCGCTGGCGGTGGCGGCGCGCCCGGTCCCGCCGGTGACGCTCCGGGCGGGTACGAGGCGGGCGGGTACGACGCCGGTGGCGGCGTGACGGCCGCCTGCTCGCGGGTGCGGCGGTCGAGCGCCGCTCGCACCGCGTCCATGGTCGGCGGCCGGTCGTCGGCCCGCTTCGCCAGCATGGCCATGACCAGGGCCTCGAGCGCGGCATCGACCGGGGCCAGCGAGGACGGGGGCGGCGGCGGCTGGAGCTGGTGCAGGGCGATCAGCTCGCCGGGCTCGTCGGCGACGAACGGCGTGCGCCCGCACAGCATCTCGAAGACGATGCAGCCCAGCGCGTAGATGTCGCTGCGGTGATCGATGCGCGCGCTCGAGCGGCACTGCTCCGGCGACATGTACGGCGGTGTCCCGAACACCATCATCGTCCGGGTGTGGCCGGCGCCGGCGCCGTGCCCGCCCTGCAGCTTGGCGATGCCGAAGTCGAGCACCTTCACGCGGAAGCCGACCCGCGCCTCGTCGTCGGGGACCAGGAAGACGTTGTCGGGCTTGAGGTCGCGGTGGACGATGCCCTCGGCGTGGGCGGCGCCGACGGCGGCCGCGATCTGGCGGGTGATCGCCACGGCCTCCTCGGTGGTCAGCCGCGGCGCCCGGCGCAGGCGGCCCGCCAGGCTCTCGCCGGGCAGGAGCTCCATCGCGATGAAGGCGCTGCCGTCGGCGGCGGTGGCGGTGCCCTCGATGCGCCCGTACTCGAAGACCATGACGATGCCGGCGTGCTGGATCGCCGCCGCGGCGCGGGCCTCGTGGAAGAAGCGCTGCAGGATCTCCGGGCTGCCGCTGTGCTCGGGCAGGAGCACCTTGAGCGCGACGTCGCGGCCGAGCTGGGCGTCGTGCGCGATGAACACCTTGCCGAAGCCGCCCTCGCCCAGCATCCGCCGCAGGTGGTAGCGGCCGACCGTGAGTCCCTCGCGCAGCGGCACTACCCCAAGCATACCTCGACCCGGCGCGCGGTGATCGCGGACGACATGGGTTCTCCGCTATCATCGCGGGACATGCGAGGCGTGCTTTCGCTCCTCGCCGGGGTCGCCGCCGTCGCGGCGTGGTCCGGCGTCGCCCTCGGTCAGCCCTGTCCCAGCGCCCCGCCGTGCGGTCGGTGCGAGGTGGAGGTCGCCACCGCGACCTGCAAGCCGCGCGCGGTCGCGACACGACAGGTCGCGATCACGAGCACGCCGTCGCGGGCCGAGATCCACGTGAGCGTCAACGGCCGGGGGCTCAAGCGCCAGGGGTCGACGCCCCGCACGCTCACCTTCAAGCCCCGGGACGAGGTCGTGATCGAGCTCCGCCTCGACGGCCACACGCTGTGGCGTCACACCCTGGCGCCCGACGAGCGCGCGCTGGCGGCGGTGCTCGAGCCCATCGGCACGGTCACGGTCGACGCCGCCGCCGATCCCGCCATGTACGGCGCCGAGGTCGAGGTCCAGTGTCGGCAGGAGACCGGCTCCTGGGCGCTGTGCTGGGATCGACACACGCAGCTCGCGCCGCAGGGCCGGGTGTCGCTCGACGCGCCGGCCACGCTGCGCTTCCCGACCCAGCGTCCGGCGCGGGTCGTCGTGAAGCGTGCCGGGCACGAGCACCACACCCACGACATCAGCCCGGGCGAGGCCTACCCGGGCGACGGCCAGGCGTGGCCGGCGCGGGCCCGGACCTTCCGCGTCAGCCCGCGCCTGGTGGTGCGGAGCGCGGTGACCGACGAGTTCACGCGCGCGGCGCCGGGGAGCGGCTATCGCGGGTCCGCCGCCTACTCGATCGACGGCAGCGCGCTGCGGGCGCAGGACCCGCCAGGGCGCCCGCTGTGGGCGACCACGGCGCTGCCGGCCGAGGCGATCGTCGAGGTCGAGGCCTGGGCGGTGACGCCGGGCAGCCCGATCCGGCTCCACGTCTGGGGCGACGGCCGCTGGAACCCGGGCGGCGGCGGCCGCGCCGGCTACATCCTGCACCTCGCCACCGACGGCGGGCGCTCGGTGCTCGCGCGGGACGACGAGGCGCGGGGGCCGCGGGCCGACCGCGTGGCGAGCGCGCCCGCCCGGGCGGGGCACCGGCACAAGCTGCGCATCGTGCGCCGCGGCTCGACGGTGACCTGGTACGTGGACGACCTGATCGACCCGTTCCTGACGCTCGAGGATCCGGGCGGGCCGGCCGCGAGCACGCCGGGCTTCCTGGGCTTCAGCGGCGCCACCGGCGACGTGCGCTTCGACAACCTGCGCGTCACGCCGCTGTCGCTCGCCACCGGGCGCGTGCGGATCGAGTCGAACGTCCCGGCGAAGATCGTCGGGGTCACGGGGAGGCCCGACCTCGCGACGCCGTTCGAGGCGGAGTGGAAGGTCGACCACCACACCCTCACGATCGAGGCCGCGGGCTTCCAGCCGTACCGCCTGGCGTTCGAGGTCAAGCCGGGCACCGCGCAGCGCCTGATCGCGCGCCTCGAGCGGCCGCCGATCGGGATCCTCCGGGTCTCGGCCAGCGTCCCGGCGACCATGCGCATGATGGGCAACAGCGGATGGTCGCGGGCGGTCGCCGGTCCCGGCGGGGCGCCGGGGATGCACGAGCTCGAGCCCGGGACGTACCAGCTCGTCATCTCGGCCGGCGGCCACGCCGACGCGCTCCTGACCGTCCACATCACCGCCGGGCAGACCGCGTCCCACCACGTGACCCTCGAGCGGCTGCCGGAGCGGACCGTGGTCACGGGCCACGACGAGCCGGCGCGGACCGCGACCTTCACGCCGCCGGAGCCGCCGGCGGCGGACCGGCCCTCGCGCAAGCTCGATCTGCGCGTGGTCCAGGCCCGCAGCGAGTACGTCCGCGCGCTCGAGCAACGGGACGCGATCGGCCACGTCAAGGTCCGCCGCGGCCTCCGCGCCGGCCTGTTCGGCGTGTGCACGGTCGGCGGCATCGGCCTGAACCTCTGGGGCGCGAGCGGCGGCAGCGAGGATCTCGGCACCAACCTCGGGGCGATCTTCGCCGGCGCCGTCGTCGGAGGCGCCTGCTACTGGGGGCTGCTCCAGACCGTCATCAAGAGACGCTACGGCGTCCCCAGCAGCCACGACGCCGACCGGCGGCTGGCCGCCGCCCGCGCCGACCTCACCCGCGCGATCGCCAGCCACGGCGGCAGCCGCAGCTCGCTCCTGCGCCGTCCGGCGCCGCGGCTCGGCTTCGGCGTGACCCTCGCCGACGGGCTGGCGTTCGGCGACAGCACGGAGCACAGCGGCCTCGCGATCGAGGGCGGGCTGCACACGACCTGGCGCTGGCTGCACCCCGAGCTGGCGCTCGAGCTCGACACCGGCAGCGCGGCGACCGTGCTCCGCCCCGGCCTGCGCGGCACGCTGGGCCGCTGGTTCTTCGTGCGCGGCGCGTACGAGCTGCCGCTCTCCGGAGACGGCGACGCCGCCGTCTTCGGCGGCCTCGGCGTCGACCTCTGGTTCGCGAAGCACGTCGCGTTCGAGCTGGCCACCGACTACAGCCACGCGCTGGCCGAGGAGGGCGGGCGCTCGCACCTCCGCCTGCGCACCGGGATCCGCTACGGCCTGTGACCGGGGCGCCGCGGCGGCGCCCGGGGTCGCGGCGCGGACGTAGTGCCGGTCAGGGCTGGGGCCAGGTCAGGCCGTCGCCGGCGAAGCGGGCCGGACGCCCCCGGGCGTCGAGCACGACCTCGCCGCTGCCGCCGACGTGGACGCGCCAGCCGAGCGCCGGATCGCGCTCGGCCCAGTAGCCGGCGGGACCCGGCACGACGTCGCCGACGTCGGGGCCGTCCTCGCAGCCGGTCATGCGCTGGAACTCGAAGCGCCTCGTCGTGGCCATGCGGCTGCCGCTGCGCTCGATCCCGAGCAGGTAGTCGGTCGACGACAGGGGGACGATCGCGAGCGGCGTGATCGGTGCGCCGTACTCGGCGCCCCAGGGATCGAGGGTGGCCTGCTCACCGCCGGCGGTGCAGGCGAGCCGCTTGCGGGCGAGGCGGAGCTCGACGCCGGTCCCCGGCACCTTGCCCCCGGTGAACACCGGCTGGAACACCTCGCGCGGCGCCGGCCGCACCGGCCGGGCCCTGGCGCCCGCGGGATCCTCCAGCGCGAAGTAGAGGTGCTCCTCGCACGACCACTCCTCCGACTCGCCCGAGGCGTCGTCGACCTCGCCGCCCCACGCGCGGCACCGCTCGACGTAGATCGTCCGGCCGTCGCTCACCAGCGCGAAGGCGTGGCCCTCGGGCTCGAGCTGACCGGCGCCCGCGGGCTCGAGCCGGCGAGGCGCCGCGCCCGCCGCGGCGGCGCCGGTCGCGGGCGGCGCGAACCGCAGCACGAACATCGCGGCGTCCGCGCCGTGCTCGCCGGTCGCGACCGCCAGCGGCTGGTCGGGCCGCGGCCACGCCACGTCGAACACCCGGCCCTCGGTCTCCAGCGCGCCGCCGACGCGGCTGGTGCAGTCGCCGGCGATCTCGACGATCTCGATCGTCGTCCCGCCGTACACGACGAACCGGGCCTCGGGGCAGGTCCGGCCCGTCACCACCGGCGCCGGCCCGGCGTCCGTGACCACGGCGGCGGTCGCGCCGGTCGCGCCGTCCGGCGGGGCGGGGTCGTCGGCCGGCGCCGCCTGCTTCGCTCCGCCGCTGGAGCCTCCACACGCACCACCCGCGAGGACGAGCGCCAGTCCGGTCCCGAGCCGCAGCTTCATGGGCGCGATGTAGCACCGTTCGACGCGCGGGTGCACCGCCGGGGACCACGGCGTGGCGCCGCGAGAGCTCCGCGACCGGGCGGATGTCGACGGCCGTCCGGGGTGGTGAAGGCCTGACGGCTCGTGAGGATCGCCGGCGCATGCGCTGGCCACAACCGCTCGCAATGACGCGACCTCGATCCCGGATCGCCGCTTGCTTCGGGCGCGGGTGGTGCCACCGCTCCATCGCCTGCTCCATCGCCTCCTGACGGCCTCCTCACTCCTGGCCGGCGCCCTGGCGCTCGCCGCCGGCTCCGCGACCGCCTCCGCCGATCCCGACTCCGCCCCCGCTCCCGCCCCCGCTCCCGACGCCGAACCCGACGCCGATCCCGACGCCGAACCCGACGCCGATCCCGGCTCCGATCCCGACTCCGATCCCGACGCCGTCCCCGCCCCGGCCCTCACCCCCGCCCCCGCCCCCGTCGACCCGACCGTCTGCGTGAGCCTCGGCCCCGCGCGGCCGGTCGCGGCCGGCGCGCGCGCCGGGTACGCGGCGGCGGCCGCCGGCGGCGTCCGCAGCGAGGGCGCGGTGGCGGTCACCGCGCTGACCGTGGACGCGGGCGCCAGCGTGTGGCTGGGCACCGGCCCGTGCGCGCGCTCGCAGGAGCTGGCGATCGACGCCAGCGTGACCCCGCGCTGGGAGGGGGGCGTGGGCGCCGCGGCCGGCATGGCGGCGAGCATCCGCCACGGCGCGACCCCGCATCGCGATCCCGAGCTGGCGATCGTCAACTGGGCGCCGACGAGCTGGGAGCTCGCGTACGCGGGCGATCTCCGGCGACGGCCGGCGCTCTCGGATCGCGCCGACGTCGCGCGCGACGTGTTCGATCGGTTCGCGGTGACCGCGGCGACGCGCGGCTTCCGGGTCGAGACCGCGGACGTGTGCCGCCCGGACGACACCCGCCAGCACTGCCGCGACGGCCGCGGGTCGACCACGCCCGAGTCGCTGACCCTCGACCTCGCGGCGTTCGACGGCGAGCTCGCGCTCGTCGACCAGGCGGCGCGGCGGGTCGAGCAGCGGTTCTCCGGCGCGCTGCTCCGGGTGCTGGTGCGGCAGTCGGCGACCACGGCGACGTCCTTGCACGGCCAGCTCGACCTGCTCCGCCTCGACGTGGCGGCGAGCCAGGTCGGCGACGTCACCGCCGAGGTGACGACGGTGTGGCCGATCCGTCTCGACACCACCAACCCCGACACCGGCACGCGGTACGTGATCGGGTACGGGTTCACCAGCGTCCGCGTCGACACCCCGACGCGCCCGCGCGTGCGCGACCACCGCGAGCGCGCCGTCGGGGGCGTGGGCGCGACGTTCGGTCCCGGGCCGCGCGGCGTCGGCGTGGGCTGGGTGCGCAGCGCGTACCTCACGATGGCCGCCGAGCCCGTGCTCGACGATCGCCTCACCGCCGAGGGCTGGGTGCTGCTGCGCGGGCACGCCCTGCGCGCGCGCGGGTTCGCCTCGCGGCTGGAGCGGCTCGAGCCGGCGATGGGGCAGGCGCCCGTGGTGTGGACCGCGGGCGCGGAGCTCGGGGCGCGCCGCGCGCTGGGGGGCTTCGACGTCGACGCCACGGTCGAGGCGGGGCGCAGCTACTACGCCGTCCTCGACGGCAGCGCGCCCGAGGCCGGCCTCGGCGCGCGCGCCCAGCTCACGATCCAGCGCCGGGGGCGGTGGACGAGCCAGGCCGCCGGGCCGGTCGCCCCCTGACTCGTGGTTCGCCCTCCGCACGCCTCCGCGGTGTCGCGGGTGGCGGCCGTCGGCGCGCCAGTCGCGGTAGTATCGCGAGTCGATGAGGAACCTGGTGGTCGCGCTGGCGCTCGTCGTCGCCAGCGCCGTCGGCGCGCTGGTGGCAGGCTGCAAGGCGAAGGGCAGCGGCAAGCCCAAGGTCGTGGTGTCGATCTTCCCGATCTACGATCTGACACGGCGGATCGCGGGCGACCGGCTCGAGGTCGTGCTGGTCCTGCCGCCGGGCAAGTCGGAGCACGGCTACGACCCGACGCCCAAGGAGATCGCGCGCCTCGAGGGCGCGCGCCTCGGCGTCGCCGTCGGCCTCGATCTCGACGCCTGGGTCGAGGGCATCATGAAGAGCGCCGGCGGCGTGCCGCGCATGGTGCACCTGGGCAAGCACGTCTCGACCCTCCCCATCGACGTCACGCCGATCGGCGAGGACGAGGCCCACGATCACGACGACCACGGCGAGGGCGACGGCCACGACGACCACGACGGCCACGACGGCCACGACGACCACGACGGCCACGACGACCACGACGGCCACGACGGCCACGACGACCGCGTCGGCAAGCCCGCGGAGCCCGCGAAGCCGGCGCCCGGGCCTGCCGCACCCGGCGACCGCGCGGGCCACGGCCATGGCGCCCGGGGTGCCCCCGATCCGCACTTCTGGCTCGATCCGCAGCGCGCGGCCCGCGTCGTCGAGGTCCTGGTCGCCGAGCTGTCGACGCTCGATCCTGCCGGCGCCGAGGTGTTCGCACGGAACGGCGCCGCGCTGGCGGCCGAGCTGGACGAGCTCGACGCCCGGATCGAGGCCCGCGCCCGGACGTGGTCGAAGCGCACGATCGTCACCTTCCACGGCTCGTTCACCTACTACGCCGCGCGCTACGGCCTGCGCATCGCCGCCGTGATCGAGCCGCTCCCCGGCAAGGAGCCGACGCCGCAGTACGTGGCCGAGGTCCTGGCCGCGATCCGACGCGGCCAGGCCGCCGCCCTGTTCTCCGAGCCGCAGCTCGACCGGCGGCCAGCCGAGGTCATCGCCGCCGAGGGCAAGCTCCCGCTGGGCGAGCTCGACCCGGTCGGCGGCCTGCCCGGCCGCGACAGCTACGCCGCGCTCCTCGGGTGGAACACCGAGCAGCTCGCGAAGGTCCTCGAGTGATCGGCGACGACGGCGGCGAGCCGGCGGCGGCGACCCCGGCGTGGGCGACCTCGATCGAGCGCCGCGATCACGCGCGCCGCCTCAAGCAGACCCGGCCCGATCCGGCGGCGCCGCGCGTCCTCGACGTCGACCACGTCACGATCGAGCTGCGCGGCAAGACCATCGTCGACGACGTCAGCTTCTTCATCCCCCGCGGGGAGTTCGTCTGCCTGTGCGGCCCCAACGGCGCGGGCAAGAGCACGCTGCTCAAGGCGGTGCTCGGCCTGCTCGAGCCGGCGCGCGGCACGATCCGCATCCACGGCGAGGCGCCGGCCCGCGCCCGCCACAAGGTCGGCTACGTCCCCCAGCGCAAGGGCTACAACCGCGACTTCCCGGCTCGCCCGGTCGAGCTCATCACCGCCGCGCTGCGCGGCCGCTGGCCCGGCCACGTCACGCCCGAGGAGCGCGAGCGGGCTCGCGCCGTGCTGACCCGGGTCGGCGGCGCGCGCCTGCTCGACCAGCCGCTGGCCGGGCTGTCGGGTGGCGAGACCCAGCGCGTCTTCCTCGCTCGCGCCCTGGTCACCGACCCGACGCTGGTGATCCTCGACGAGCCCACCGCCGGCGTCGACGTCGCGGGCCGGGCCGAGCTGCTCGAGCTCATGGCCGAGATCTCGCGCTCCGACGAGCTCGCCGCCATCCTGGTCACCCACAACCTGGCGGCGGTGGCGCAGACCGCCGAGCGCATCGTCTACCTCGAGGGCGGGCGGCTCATCGGCTGGGGCCTGCCCGACGAGCTGCTCGGCCAGAAGTCGCTGACCGCGCTGGCCTTCGCCGCCGCCGACCACGCCCGGGCCCCGGACGAGGAGTGACCGCGATGGAGCTCTTCACCGAGCCGCTGTCGTTCGCGTTCATGCAGCGCGCGCTCTACGCCGGTCTGGCGGTGGCGGTGGTGTGCGCGGTGATCGGCGTGTTCGTGGTCCAGCGCGGCCGCGCCTTCCTCGGCGACGGCCTGGCCCACGCCTGCTTCGGGGGCATCGCCCTCGGCCTGTACCTGGGCACCGACGTCGAGGACGCGGTGTGGCTGGCGATCCCGTTCACGATCGCGATCGCGCTCGGCATCGGCTTCGTCCTGCGCTCGAGCCACCTCCGCGGCGACGTCGCCACCGGCGTCTTCTTCTCGTTCTCGTTCGCGCTGGGCGTGCTCTTCCTCGGGCTGCGCTCGGCGTCGGCGCGGCCGGTCAACGTCGAGAGCCTGCTCTTCGGCAGCATCCTGTCGGTGTCCCCGCAGGTGCTCGACGTGGTCCTGATCGTGAGCGCGGTGGCGCTGATCGTGACCCTGCTCCTGTGGTCGCGGCTGGCCTACGCCATCTTCGATCCCGAGCTGGCCGCGGTCTCGGGCGTGCCGGTGGCCGCCCTCGAGTACCTGCTCCTGGCCCAGACCGCCGCGGTGATCGTGGTCGCGGTCAAGACCGTAGGCGTGGTGCTGGTGTCGAGCTTCATCGTCATCCCGGCCGCCGCCGGTCGCCTCCTCGGCGCGACGCTGGCCCGGGCCACGGTCCTGGCGGTGGTGTTCGGCGCCGCCGGTGTGGCGGTCGGGCTCGTCGCCAGCTATCACCTCGACGTGCCGACCGGCGCGACCATCATCCTCACCCAGTGCGCCTGCTTCGCGGTGGCGTTCGCGGTCGGTCGCCACTGATGGGCGCGCCGGTGACCGCGCCCGTGTCCGCCCCGACCACCGTCACGAGGCCGTCGCCGTGAGCTTCGTCCTCGTCACCTGCCAGCCCGGCGTCGAGGCCGCGCTCAAGGACGACGTCGCCCGCGACCGGCCCGGGCTCCGCCTGGCGTTCTCGCGCCCCGGCGTCGTGACCTTCAAGTCGGACGACGAGGTGAGCGCGGAGGTCGAGCGACCGTCGCCGTGGGCGCGGGTGTGGGCGCGCTCGCTGGGCCGCGCCGTCGACGCCGAGGCCGCGCTGGCCGCGCTCCCCGCCGACGCCCGCCGCCTCCACGTCTTCGCCCGCGATCCCGAGACCGCCGGCGCGGCCGACGCGATCGCCGCCGCCGTCGCCGCCCTGCGCGCCGTCGACGACGCGCGCTTCGCGCCCGGCGTGGTGGCCGAGGCCGGCGAGCTGTGCGCCGACGTCGTGGTGGCGCCGGGCGAGCCGTGGCTGGTCGGCGTCCACCGCCACGGCCGTGGCCGCTCGCCTCATCCCGGCGGCGCGCTGCCGGTCGAGGTCCCGCCCGACGCGCCGTCGCGCGCGTACGCCAAGCTCGAGGAGGCGATCGCGTGGGCCGGGCTGGCGGTGGCCGCCGGTCAGGTCGCGGTCGAGATCGGCAGCGCGCCCGGCGGCGCCGCCCACGCGCTGGTGCGGCGCGGGGTCGAGGTGTGGGGCGTGGATCCGGGGCAGATGGATCCGGCGGTGCTGGCGCTGGTCGGCCCCGGCGGCGCGCGCGTCCACCACCTCGCCGAGACCCTGGCCAGCGTGCGCTGGGAGGCGCTGCCGCGCGCCGTCGACTGGCTGCTCGCCGACGTCAACCTGGCGCCGCCCGTCCTGCTCCACGGCCTCGCCCGCCTGGTGCCGGCGTGGCGACGACGCCTGCGCGGCGCCGTCCTCACGCTGAAGATGAACGACGTCGCCATGCGCCGCGGCGTGCCGACCTGGCTCGCCCGCGTCGCCGCCCTCGGCTTCACCGACGTCCAGCTCACCCACCTGCCCTCCAACCGGCAGGAGCTGTGCGTGATCGCCCGGCCGTGAGCGCGGCGCGGCGCGGAGGCGCCCGACTCGTCGACACGCCCGAGTCGAGTCGAGGCGATGCGAGCCGATCCGCTCCTCGATCGGTGCGCTCGTTGAGGTCACATGTCCGGTCGACCCGCCTACGGGCCTCCCGCGCCAGGGGTTGCCTTCAGGACCTCGACTTGCCCTTCGAGCGTGTGCTTCTCGCGCTCCAGCGTTCGCACCTTGTCTTCGAGCTCGTCCTGCTTCGCCGCCCGGGCCGCCGCGGCGTCCTCGGCCTCCTTCGTGCGCGCGGTCTTGCCGAGGACGTTGAAGGGGAGCTGGTAGGAGGCGGCGATCTGGAACTGCGGCCCGGTCAGTCCGTCGATGTCCCAAGGATCGCCGTCGTCTCCACGGTGGCTCCGGAGGAACGTCACCCGTGGCGAGAGCACGAGGTTCCCGAGCTGGAGCGTCGCGGCGACCTCCCCGCCCCACAGGTAGCGGGTCGGGGTGTCGAGGATCTTGCGGCGGTCGGTTTCGCCGAGGTCTCCCCCGATCATGCGGAAGGCGAAGCCGGTCTGGAGCGAGAGCGCGACATGACTGCTTCCGCCGAACCGCACGCCGTCTGGCATCGATCCCTCGTAGCGGATCACGCCGCCGAGGCTGGCGGCGATGGGGACGGCGTGGCGCGCGAACTCGGTGAGGTCGGCTTGCTTCGCGATGAACAGCGACTCGGCGACCTCGAACTCAGCCGCGCCACCCACGCCCCACTTGGTGTGGATCTTCGTGCCCGGCCTGGAGCAGTCGTCGCTACAGCCGATGTAGGACCACGGGCGAAGCTCGTAGTGCGCCGCCAAGCTGACGTTCGAGTGCTGCGGCGACAGCACCGCGCGGGCGAAGGCGCGGTCACCCCGCTCGCCGCGGACCGAGCTCTCGCCGACGTTCTTCCGGATCCGGATCCGCGCCAGCGTCCACGGCGACCCCCGCTCGACCCCGAGGCTCGCGGCCTGTGCCGTCGGATCCAGGGAGGAGAGTTCGGCATCGGCGATGAGCGTGAGCAACGGTTCGGTCGACGCCGAGAGCCCGCCGGCGCTGCTGCTGGGAACGGCGTGGCCCGTGACGTCTCGCTTGAACACGGTCTTCCCTCCGACCCTGACCTCGATCTCCCGAATCCTGGCGGGAAGGTCGAACCTGGCTCTCGTCGCGTTCGCCGCGGCCGCGCTCACCACGACGTCGCTCTTCGAGTCGCCCACCTTCGCGATCACCTCGAGCTTCGCGCAGTCGACCCCCTGTTCACATTCGATCCAGAACGCGCCGAGCTGATCCATGCCTACCGCCTTCTGGGCCAGATTCCTCGACGGGGATACGATCGGCGCCCCGTCGGTGCCCTTGATGGTGAGCGCGCTGAGTTCCTCGCCAAGGGCGGCCTCGTGCCACGCGGCGACCAGCAGGACTACGATGGCGATTCCCGTGATCCTCATGCGTTCTCCTGGCTGAGTGATTCGCGACAGACCTCGGCCGTCGACCACGCGCGAGCGCGGCTGTCCCGACCTCTCCATCGGGAATACTCTCTCAGAAGGTGTCTGGCAATGACCGCTACAGGGTGAGTCGGCAACGTGCCACTTCGGAGCGACAGGGCCCAGCCGGCGCGGTCGAGCCGCTCGCGCCAGCGGCGGACGAACTCGGCGGCCGGCACCTGCGCGCCCAGCGGCGGCGGCGGGTCGATCTGGATGAAGGCGTCGTCGATGACGCGCAGGGCGCGGACCCGGAGCAGGGCCTCGGCCGGGGTGGTGGTGCCGGCGGTGCGATCGAGGATGTCGCCGGCGGCCTCGACCGCGCGCGGGCTGACCAGGCGCTCGTTGTCGGCGGGGGTGCGGACCTCGGCGACCACCAGGCGGGCGAGGGCCAGCGGGCCGGCGCCGGCGACGAGGCGCTGGGCCGCGGCCAGGTCGCCAGCGGCCAGCGCCGCCAGCGCGCGCCCCGACGCCGTCCCCTCGTGCGGCGCGTGGTAGGGCGGGGTCGCGCGATCGCGGGCGCGGGTCACGGTGGCGGCGAGCTCGGCGGCCAGCTCGGGTGACGGGTTCATCGCCGCCGCCTGCTCGGCCCACGGCAGCGCCTCGGTGTGGCGGCCGAGCCCGCACAGCGCCACCGCCCGACCGTGGGCGGCGAGCGCGGCGTAGGTGGCGTCGCCGCCGGCGGTGCTGCCCAGGCGCTGCGCCACCTGCTCGGCCTCGCTCCACTGCCCGCTCCGGCACAGCGAGGTCAGGAAGTAGTGGAGCGTCGGCGCGTCGGCCGGCGCGCCCCGCGCGAGCATGGCGCGGTAGGCGGTGGCCGCGGCCTCGTGATCGCCGGCGTACCAGCCGGCCGTGGCCAGGTAGCGCCACTCGTCGACGGTGCGGAAGCGGTGGGAGGCGTAGCGGAGCGCCACCACCGCCTCGGCCCACCGCCCGGCCTGGGCCAGGGCGACGCCGGCGCGCAGCGCCGCGCCGTCGCGATCGACCACGGCCAGCGCGCGCACCGCCGGGCCGGTCTTGCCCTGCGCCGCCAGCACCGCGCCCAGGCGGTCGGCGACCTCGGCGTCGCGCGGGGCGCGGGCCTGGCACCAGCGCAGGCAGCGCTCGGCCAGGGCGAGGTCGCCGCGGGCGAACGCCAGCTCGCCCGCGGCCCGGGCGTCGGGGCCGAGGAACGGCACGTCGACGCCGGCGGCGCGCCACGCCTCCTCGAGGCTGGCGATCGAGGCCGCGCGCCACTCGTCGCCGGTGTTGGCGTAGGCTGCCGACGCCGCCTCGACCGCCGCCGCGCCGCGGCCGAGCGCGAACAGCGCGCGCGCGGCGTTGACCCACGCCACCGCGTTGGTCCCGGGGTTGGCGCGGGCGCAGATCCAGTGCACGTCGAGGGCGGCGGCGGCCGGCAGCGCCGCGGCCGCCGCCTCGGACCAGTTGCGGAAGCTCGCCCAGTCGTCGGCGACCCGCGCGCAGCGCGCGAGCAGGCGCTCGACCGGCTCGAGCTGGGACGGATCCGCGCGCAGGTCGTGAGCCAGGCGCAGCTCCCAGCCGATGCGCTCGTCGCCGCGCAGGAGCGCGCGCACCCGGGGCAGGCCGGCGAGCAGCGGCGGCAGGTGGCTGCCGAGGCGGGCCTCGAGCTCGAGGGTGCGCTCGACCCGCAGGAGCCAGCGCTCGAGCACCTCGTCGGGGGCGTCGCAGCCGTCGAGCAGGGTGAGCAGCCCGCGGGCGGCGGCGTCGCCGAGGTCCTTGCGCGCGCGCAGGCACAGGTGCAGGGCCTCGGTCGCGACCTGGCGGTAGCCGCCGGCCAGCACGCTGGCCTCGCCGCCGAGCGCGAGGTGGTGGGCGAGGGCCACGCCCAGGGCGTAGGCGGCGGCGCTGGCGTGGAGCGCGGCGTCGCGCGCCGGCGGCGGCACGCACGTGAACCACTTCGACGCCAGCTTGTCGGCGGCGGCCAGCGTGGCCTCGGCCGGGCGAGCCAGCCGACCGTCGATGCGCGCCACCACGTCGGCGGGCAGCGCCAGCGCGCCGGCGAGCGCGGTCAGCGCGGCGGTGGAGACCTCCGTCGCCCGCCGCTCGCCGAGGAGCGCGCCGGCGCTGGTGGCGGCGAGCCCGGGGACGAAGTCGGCGAGGTCACGGGCCGCCCACCGCGCCAGGGTGGTGGCGCCCTGGGCCACCAGGCGCTCGAGCGCCTCGGCCCACGCCGTCGCCGGGTGGATCGCCGCCAGCCGCAGCCAGCGGTTGATCGCCGCCTCGAGCCGGTACTGGCCGCGGCGGAGCTGCGCGGTCTGGACGTGGGCGAGCGCGCCGTCGAGGTCGCCGGTGAGCAGGAGCGCGACCGCGCCGGCGAGGCGGGTCTTGCCGAAGCCGAGGGCGCCGGTGCGATCGACGCCGGCGGCGTGGTGGACGGCGAGCGCCGCCTCGTCCTCGCGGTCGAGCGCGACCAGCGTCTCGACGAGCTGGCGGGCGTCCTCGGGGGTCTCCAGGCGGCCGGGGCCGAGGCCGGTGAGGACGCGGCCGAGCTCGCCGCGGTGGAAGCCCTCGGCGGCGTAGGCGCGCGCGAACAGCGCGGCGTCGGTGCGCCAGGCGTGCAGGCGGTCGTGGGCCCAGCGGAAGCTGTCGCCGCCCTCGGGGTCGAGGAAGTCGGCCATGGTGTCGGCGCCGATGCCGATCGCGTCGTCGAGCCGGCCGACGTCCACCAGCGCCGACGCGATCAGCATGCCGGCGTGGTACTTGAGCGCCCACTCGCCGGGCGCGACGCCGCCGCCGCGCCACGCCGCCAGCAGCGCGCTGGTGCGGCGCACGGTCTCGGCGTAGGTCGCGCCCGGGCGCTGGCACTCGCGCAGCGCCCGCAGCACCTCGAGCTCGGCGGCGTGGTGGCCGGGGCGGGCGGCCAGCGCGCGCTCGAACCAGCGCGCGGCCTCCTCGGGGCGGCCGGCCTCGCGGAGCTGCACGCCGTAGTTGCAGCAGGCGCGGGGGTTGGCGGGCAGGAGCTGGGCCGCGATGCCCTGGTGCCGGAGCGCGACCTCCTCGTCGAGCGGCGCCTGCTCGTCGCCGAGGACGCCGAGGTGCGCCTTGCCGAACATCGGCGCGGCGTGGGTGATCGCGACCAGCTCGCGGCGCGTGCCGCCGCCGGCGCCGAGGGTGGCGAGGACGTGGTTGCGGCGGGCCGCGGGGTGCTCGGGGACCCGCGCCAGGAGCCGGGCGTCGAGCGGGCGCGGATCGCCGCGGGTCAGGCGGTGGAGCGCGCGCAGGAACGCGACCTCCAGCCCGGGCGGCGGCGTCAGCAGCTCGTCGGGCAGCTCGGGCTCGCTGCCGTCGTCGCGCGGCGTCGAGGCGGCGATCGCGCGGTCGAGCATGGCGGCGGTCAGGCGCAGGTCGGCCTCGTCGAACGCCGGCAGCGGCGCGATGGCGGCGAGCCGCCGCGCCGCCAGCCAGGCCTGCAGGCACGCCGCCAGCCGCTCGTCGAGCGAGCCGTCGCTCGCGGTCCAGCGCTCGTCGGGCAGGCCGGGGCGGCGCGCGCGCAGCGTGACCGGCGCCGGCGCGCGCAGCCCGAGCTCGAACCACAGCACCTCCTCGCGGCGGGCGACGCGGAAGAGCTGGTCGATCGTGCCCGCGGCCTCGGGGTGGGCGGCGTCGAGCAGGCGCTCGCCGGCGTCGGTGAGCGCCTGGTCGTCCAGGTCGAGGACCGACACCACCGGGTGGTGGACGAGGGCGTCGGCGACGAGCGCCGCCACCACCGTCGCGCAGGCCAGGGGCGGCGCCGCGTCGTCGGGCATGGTCACGCCCGGGTCGGGCTCGTCGGGGAGATCGAGCGTCGACGCCAGGAACGCGACCCGGTGCGGACACGGCAGCGGCGGCATCTCGGACCCGCCGCCAGGGTATCACCGTGGCGGGGCGTCGGCCTCCGGAGGCGCGGCGGCGTCCTCCTCCGGATCGGCGGCGTCGGGGGCCGGGTCGGCGTCGGGCGCGTCGGTGGCGTCGGGCGCGGAGCTCGCGTCGGGCCACGTCATCGCGTCGGGGCACGGGCCGTCGCCGCACTTGGCCGGGCCGTCCTCACCCGAGCAGTCGGTGTCGCGGCCGTCGCCCACCGGATCGGGCGCGCCGGGGTGCGTGCGCGGATCGGTGTCGTCGCAGTCGCAGAACGGGTCGACCTGCGGAGCGCACGGCTGGTCGTAGCAGGCCGGGAACCAGCCATCGCCGTCCTGGTCGACGCAGTCGTCCCACACCATCGGCCCGCCGTAGCAGGCCATGAGCGTCACGCTGGCGAGCCCGGCCGTGGCCGCCGTCAAGAGGGGGCGCAGCCAGCCGCACCGGGTGGTGAGGGCGACGTCGCAGTGGAGGCAGCGGGTGAGACGGTTCGAGGTGGGGAGGAGGCCGTCGCAGGCAGGGCAGGCGGCCAGGGGGGCGGGAGCCATGGCCGGGTCCCTGGCAACCGGGATGCCAGCTCTCGGCGTGCGCGTTCGCGGGGTTGGCGCGGCGCGGTCGCCCGACCAGCGGGCGGCCGTGACATCGCTGTCGCGGCGCGCCGGGCCCGGGGCTCCTCGGGGAGGGCGCTTCGCTCCAGCGCTGGCGCGCCGGGACCCTGTGATAGAGTTGAATTGCGACGGCTTCGATCGTTCCGCTGCTGCGAAGCCGACCCGATCCTCCGAGACAACCCGAACACGACGACAGGCATCGCTCTGCAGGAGACCGAAGCGTGGGTACGAAGCTCTACGTCGGCAATCTGAACTACAACACGAACGAAGAGTCGCTGCGGGCCCTCTTCGGGAGCAACGGGCGCGAGGTGGCCAGCGTCTCGATCATCATGGATCGCGAGACCGGGCGCTCCCGTGGCTTCGCGTTCGTCGAGATGACGACGCCGGAGTTCGCGCAGCAGGCGTTGCAGGAGCTGGACGGCGCCGAGCTCGACGGGCGCAACCTGCGGATCAACGAGGCACGCGAGCGTGAGCCGCGCGGCCCCGGCGGTCCGCCGCGCTCGTTCGGTCCTCGTCCGGGCGGGCCGGGTGGTCCGCGTCCGGGCGGCTATGGTGGCGGCGGCTACGGCGGCGGTGGCTACGGCGGCGGCCCCGGCGGCGGTGGCCCCGGTGGCGGTGGCGGTGGCTACGGCGGTCCTCCGCGCGGTGGCTACGGCGCGCCGTCCGGCGCGCCGCCCGGCACGCCACCTCCCCCTGGCGGCGACAACCGCCGCGCGGGTGGTCGGCGCGATCGTGGTCGCGACGACGAGGGCGGCGGCGGACGCGGGCGCCGCGGTCGCCGTGGCGACGGCGGCGGCGACGACGGCTGGTAGCCGGCGCGTCGATTCAGTCGGGGGGCAGGCCGTCATCGCCCGCCGCGCCCATCTGGAGCCGCACGCCGGCGTCGGGATCCCACGGGTGCTCGCCGGGCGCGGGCGCGTAGCGCAGCGCGCGCCGCGGCAGCCGGCTCCAGCTCTGGCGATAGGTCCGGACCAGGCGGTCGCCGGTGAGGGCGACCTGCTGGCGGTCGTGGCGGGGAGCGTCGAGCTCGAGCCGGAGCGAGTCGTCACGGTTGAGGGTGGCGCCGGCGCGGCGCGGCCAGTCGCCGACGTAGAGCTCGACCAGGCGGCGGGGCGTGGCCAGCATGGGATCGGGGTGGCGTGACGGTGGGGCGTAGGCGGCGGCGGCGGCGGCCAGGGCCGCGCCGTCGAGCTCCAGCGGACGGTCGGACGCGATCACGGCGACCAGCCCCCAGCGACGCGAGGTGTCGCCGCGCACCAGGACGACCGTCGGGAACACCGCGCGCGTGGTGTCGGCGATCAGCGCGACGTCGGCCTCCGCCACCTGCCACAGCGCCAGCCACTGCACGTAGAGGCCGCCCGGCGCCAGGCGGCGGGCGACCGCGCGGTAGTGCTCGAGCGCGTAGAGGTAGCCGGTCTGGCTCTCCCACGGCTTGAGCAGGTCGGTGACGATCACGTCCCAGGTCGCGCGCGCTCCGCGGAGCCAGAAGCGCGCGTCGCCGGTGTGGAGGTGGGCGCGGGGGTCGGTGAGGAGCCCGCCGTTCCACGGCGTGAACCAGCGCGCGGCCGCTCGCACCTCGGGGATCAGCTCGACGACGTCGAGGCGCTCGAGCCGCGGATCGGCGAGCGCGCCGCCGGCGGTGATGCCGGTGGCCATGCCCAGGAACAGGGCGCGGCGGGGCGCGGGGTGCAGGAGCAGGGGGAGCTGGCCCATGCGGCGCTGCCGCAGGTCGTGATCCGACGACGCGAAGCCGTAGTGGATGTTCTGGCGCAGGCGACGCTCGCCGCGTCCGTCCTCGTGCACCTCGAGCCAGCCGTAGCGCGTCTCCCAGCGGGCGAGGAGGCGGTCGCCCGTGCGCCCGGGCGGCAACGGTCGCGCGATCGCGGCCACCACCGCGGCCGCGGTGACGGCGGCGACGATCGCGGCGCGCGGCAGCCCGGCCCGGCGGGCGAGCGCCGCGCCGGTGACGGCGTAGAGCGCGGTGACGGCGGCGAAGGCGTTCCACAGCCCGAGCGCCGGCACGACGAGGAGCGCGGCGGCCAGCGAGGCGGCGGCGCCGGCGAGGTTGTTGGCGGCGGTGAGGCGACCGATCACGGCGCCGGCCTCGCGGTCGTCGCCGCCGAGGCGCCACGACAGCGGCAGCAGCACGGCCATGGCCGTCACCGCGGGCGCGACGACGATCAGGGCCAGGCCGATCGCCGACACCACGTAGCCGGCGAACGCGCCGAAGGCCGTGAAGTAGCGCAGGCCCTGGGTCGAGGCCCACAGGGCGAGCACGCCCGCCGGCAGGAGGACGGCGGCGGCGAGCGCGGCCACGGCGGCGGTCCGGATCGCGGACGCGCCGGTGCGGCGCGAGCGGGCGGCGAGGGCGGCGCCGGCGGCGAGGGCGAGGAGGAACGCGGTGACGACCGCGCCGAAGGTGTAGGTGCTGTTGTGGAAGGTGAGGGCGAGGGCGCGGGTGAAGAGGACCTGGGCGGTGGCGCAGCCGACGCCGGAGAGGAGGGCGAGAGCGAGGGCGAGGCGGGGGAAGGTGGCGGCGGCGAGGGCCGGGCGGGGCGCGACGCGGCGGCCCTCGGACCCCGGCTCGGATCCGGACTCGGACCCGGACTCGGCCTCGGACTCGGACCCGGATCTGGACCCGGACTCGGATCCGGACCCGGACCCGGACCCGGACTCGGACCCGGACCCGGACCCGGACCCGGACTCGGCATGATCCCCGCTCGCCCTGAGCGGAGCGCCGGAGGCGCGGAGGCGAAGGGACTCGGATCCGGACTCGGATCCGGACTCGGATCCGGACTCGGACGCGGGCCCGGCACGATCCCCGCTCGCCCCGAGCGGCGCGCCGGAGGCGTGGCGTCGAAGGGCGCCGTCGCGGCCGCCCCGCAGCGCCGCCCAGGTCGCGACGCCGGCCACGGCCAGCGCCAGCGCGGCGGAGGTGTGGCCGGTCGCGCGTACGCCCAGCGTCCCCAGCATCAGGAACGTGGCGGCGGCGGTGCCGACCACCGCGCCGGCGAGGTTGGCGGCGTAGGCCCAGGCCGCGCCGCGCAGCGAGCCGAGGTGCGCGGCCACCAGCGGGATGGTGGCGCCGAGCGCGATCGTCGCCGGCAGGAGCGCCAGGAGCGCCACGCCCGCGCGCACCAGCGTCGTGGTCAGCGGCGACGCGCCGTGCAGCGTCTGCGCCAGCGAGGCGGCGCCGACCACCTCGAGCAGCGGCGCCAGCGCCAGGGCCCACGCCGCGGCGACGGCCTCGGCGGCGGCGTAGCCGAGGAGCGGCCGGCGCAGGCGTGTCACCAGCCGCGCGCCGAGCGCGCCGCCGGCGGCGAGGCCGGCGAAGTAGGCGGCGACCACGACCGCCGCGGCGTCGGCGGTGTGGCCGAGCAGCGGGCCGAGCTGGCGCGCCCACGCCACCTCGTACACGAGGCCGCAGGCGCCCGAGGCGAACAGGAGGCCGGCGGCGAGCGCGACGCGAGACAACCCGCCAAGGCTACGGGCCCGCGAAGGGGGAACTCAATCGCTCGCGCGACGGATCGGCCGCGCGAGCGATTGAGTTCCCCGCGCGCGGGCTCGTATGGTCGCGCTCGCCATGTCCGTCCCCGCGCTGCCGTCCTGGCTCGAAGCGATGTTCCCGGCCGGCATGCGCCGCTCCCTGGTCGACGTCGGCGGCGTCCGCATGCACGTCGCCGAGTGGGGTGCGGGCCCGACGGTGGTGATGCTGCACGGCAACCCGTCGTGGGGCTTCCTGTGGCGCAAGGTCGTGGCCGAGCTGCTCGACGACGGCCTGCGCCTGGTGGTGCCGGATCTCGTCGGCCTCGGCCTGTCCGACAAGCCGCACGACGCCGAGGCCCACACCCTGGCCGGTCACGGCACGTGGTTCGGGCGGCTACTCGACGAGGTCGCGCCCGGCGACGTGACCCTGGTGGCGCAGGACTGGGGCGGGCCGATCGCGCTGTGGGCCGCCGCCGATCGCCTGGCCCGCGTTCGCGGCCTGGTCCTCGGCAACACCGTCGTCGGTCCACCCCGCCCCGGCTTCAAGGCGTCGGCCTTCCACCGCCTCGCCCGGCTGCCGCTGGTCAGCGACGCGCTCTTCAAGCTGGGCGGGTTCCCGCAGAACCTGATGACGCTGGCCCAGGGCAAGAAGACCAGCATCGTCGGTCGCGCCGCGCTCGGGTACATGTGGCCGCTGCGGCGCCTCGGCGACCGGACCGCGCCCCTGGCGCTCGCGCGCATGGTCCCCGACGCGATGGACCACCCGTCGATCCCGGCGCTCGAGCGCTGCCAGGAGGCGTTCACCGCGCTGCGCGCGCCGGTGTCGCTGGTGTGGGGCATGCGCGACCCGGTGCTGGGCCGCGTGCTCGGTCACCTCGAGCGGCTGCGGCCCGACGCGCGCGTCACCCGCACCGACGCCGGGCACTTCCTCCAGGAGGAGGTGCCGGGGCCGATCGCCGCGGCCGTCCGCGACGTCGCCGGCATGCGCTTCAACTGACCGCCGGAGCTCACGGCGGCGTCGGCTGGAGCCACGGGTGACCGGCGTCCAGGCGCGTGGGTGGCGGCGGCTCCGGCGGGCCGGCGCCGCCGGCGCTGCCGGCGTCGATGCGGACGCGCGGCGGGCGGGTGCGGTCACCGGCGGGCCGCCGGCCCCCGGCGTCGACCGGCGAGCGCGC
>CAADGB010000268.1 GCA_900696455.1 uncultured delta proteobacterium | reverse complement strand
GGCGCGGGCGGCGAGCCCGCGGCGGGCGGCGGCGCGGTCGCAGGCCGCGCGCCGGGCGCGGCCGGCTTGAGCACCGGCGCCGCGTAGCCGAACATCGTCTTGGCCGGTGCGCCCGACGGCGCCGCCGGCGCCGCCGGCATCGGCCGACCACACGTCCCACAGGAGGGCGCCGTGGTGAGGACGGCCGCGCCACAGTACGGGCACGGCCTGGTTGGAGTCGCCATGTCTCGGTGTCTCCCCGGTTTGAGCGTCCCGACGGTATCGCGTGGAAAGCTCGTGGGTCAACGCAGCGCGGCGAGCTTCCCGGGTGGGTGTGGTAGATCCTTGCCGGTGACCCCCGAGCCACCCGCGCCCGCCCGCCTCGACAAGACCATCGGCTTCCTGGGCGCCGGCAACATGGCCGAGGCCCTCATCCGCGGGCTCGTCCACGGCGGCGTGGTGCCGGCCGAGCGCATCGTCGCGTCGGCGCCCCGCCCCGAGCGCCGCGACGAGCTCGTCGCCGCGTACGGCATCACCGCCGTGGCCGACAACGCCGCGGTCGCCGCCCGCGCCGAGCTGCTCGTGCTCTCGGTCAAGCCCCAGATCCTCGAGCGCGTCGTGCGCGAGGTCGCGACCCACGTCGCGCCCACCGCGCTGGTGGTGTCGGTCGCCGCCGGCGTCGACACCGCGACGATCGAGAGCCACCTGCCGTCGGGAGCGCGGGTGGTCCGCGCCATGCCCAACACCCCGGCCCTGGTCCGCGCCGGCGCCACCGCGATCGCCCGCGGCCGCCACGCCACCGACGCCGACCTGGGCGAGGCCCGCCTCATCTTCGACGCCGTCGGCCTCACCGTCGTCCTCGACGAGAGCCAGCTCGACGCCGTCACCGGCCTGTCGGGCTCGGGCCCGGCCTACATCTTCCTCATCCTCGAGGCCCTCGCCGACGCCGGGGTCAAGGTCGGGCTGTCGCGCCGCAACGCCCAGCGCCTGGCGGCGCAGACGGTCATGGGCTCGGCCAAGCTCCTGCTCGACACCGACGAGCACCCGGGGCGGCTCAAGGACATGGTGACCTCGCCCGGCGGCACCGCCATCGCCGGCCTCCACACCCTCGAGCAGGGCGGCCTGCGCACGACGCTCATCAACGCGGTCGAGACCGCCACCAAGCGCGCGCGCGAGCTCGGGCGCGGGGGCAAGTGAGCCCGCCGGTGAGCTCCCCCGCGGACCCGACGGGGCCCCACGCGCCGGCCCTGCCGGTGCGGACCACCGCCGTCGGGATCGCCTTCGACGTGCTGGTGTCGCCGCGCGCCTCGCGGCCCCGGCTGGGGCCGGTCCACGGCGATCGCCTCAAGCTGGCGGTGACCGCGCCGCCGGTCGACGGCGAGGCCAACGCCGCGGTCATCGAGGTCGTGGCCCGCGCCCTCGGCGTCGCCCGCGCCGCGGTCACGATCACCGCGGGGACGGCGTCGCGGCGCAAGACGGTGGCGGTGCGCGGCGACGCCGCCGCGCTCACCGCCGCCCTGGCCCGCGCGGGGGCGACGTGACGGCGCGCGCCACCGCCGCCCTCGCCGGCGCGCTCGTGGCCGGCGGCTGCGGCGGCGCCACCGGCACGTTCTCGCTCGAGCTGGTGACCGCGCCCGGCTCGACCCTCCTCGACGAGGTGACGCGCGCTCGCCTGACCCTGTCGGTGCCGTACCGCCAGGTCGAGGCCACCCGCGACGACGACGGCCGCTTCCGCCTGGTGCTCGACGTCCCGGCCGACGGCCCGGCGGGCCAGGTCACGTTCGAGGGCTTCGACGACGCCGGCGCCGTCGTGGCCTGGGGACGGAGCGGCGCGTTGCCCATCGCCGCCATCGACGCCTCGGTCGCGATCTACGTCGCCGCGCCACAGAGCCTGGCCGCGGCCCCGGTCGCCCTCGATCCGCCGCGCACCGAGCTCGGCGTCGCCCGCTTCGGCTTCGGCGTGCTCCTGGTCGGCGGCGCCGACGCCAGCGGCGCCCCCCTCGACACCATCGACGTCTACGACGTCTACCGCCACCGCCTGATCGACGGCGAGCCCGCGCCCGGCGCCCGCGCCGGCGCCGCGGTCGGCGCCGGCATCTCGGGCTACGCGTACGTGTTCGGCGGCCGCGGCCCCGACGGCGACACCGGCACGTTCTGGCGCTTCGACACCACGGTCGCGCCGGCGGGGCAGTGGCTGGCCATCAGCGACCAGCCGGAGCTGGCCCGCGCCCCCGCGGTCGCCGCGCCGCTGCGCGCCGAGGGCTTCGTCGTCACCGGCTCGCCGCCGGTGGTGATGGACGGCCTGTCGCTGTCGGCGACCACCCTCGCCGCCGCCCCCGGCCTCGCCGGCACCCTCACCGCGGTCCAGCAGAACGACGCGATCTACGTGGTCGCCGCCGGCGACGGCACCGGCGCCGGCGGCCTCGTCCGCCTCGGTCCCGCCGGCATCCGCGAGATCGGCGACGTGGCCTCCGCGGTCCGCACCGGCCACGGCGCGGTCGGCGCCCGCGACGCCCAGGTCCTGGTGGTCGGCGGCGCGGTCGCCGGCGTCCCGACCACGACCTCGATCGTCGCCCGTCCCGCCACCGACGTCTACCTCGAGGTCGACGGCCTCCTGGCCACGCCGCGCACCGGCGCCGCCGTCGCCGGCAACGGCGAGGTCGCCCTGGTCGCCGGCGGCCGCGACGCCGGCGGCGCGATCCTCGGCGACGCCGAGCTCATCGATCTCACGACGCTCACCCGCATCGCCACCATCCCGATGGTGGTGCCGCGCGCCGGCGCGGTGGCGGCGTCCCTGGCCAGCGGCCAGATCCTGGTGGCCGGCGGCGTCGACGACGCCGGCCTGCCGGTGGGCACGCTCGAGATCTTCACGCCCGCCGCGCCCTGACCGCGACGCCGCCGACGCCGACGACGCCGCCGCCGACCACGCCGACCACGGCCACGGCCCCGGCCGGCGTGACGGGCCGCCGCCGGTCCGGACACCAACCCGGCGGAGGTCCCATGCTCACGCCGTCGCTGCCGCTGCCCCCGCCGGCGCCGCCCCGTTGACCGGCGGCGCGCCGCGCCCGCGGGCCGCGCGCCCGCGGCGCCGGCTCACATCGGCGCCAGGATCCGCGCCGACTGCGCCGGCACCATCACCGTCACCGCGCCGGCGGCGCCGACGGTGAAGGTCGCGCCGTCGCTGCCGGGCGCCAGATCGCGGAGCACCGTGCCCGGCGCGAAGGTCGAGATCATGCACGCGCCGCCGTCGGCGACCGGGGCGCAGCTCTCGCTGTCCTGGGCCGCGGTGTTGAGCACGACCAGGACCTTGTCGTCGGCGGCGACCCGCTCGAAGGCGAAGATGCCGGCGTCGCGGCGGGCGCCCGGCTGCTCGGTCGCCCACTTGACCTCGACCGTGCCCCGGCGCAGCGCCGGCCGCGCCTTGCGCACGGCGATGAGATCCTTGACCAGGTTGAAGTGCGGGTTGCCGGTGTCCCACGGCGCGTAGCCGCGCGCCGGGTTGCCGCGCCACATGTCCTCGCGGTTGGCGGGGTCGACGCCGCCGGCGAAGGCCTGCTCGGTGCCGTAGTAGACGCAGGGGATGCCGTCCCAGGTGAAGAGGTAGAACAGCGCGGCGCGCAGGGTGGCGTCGTCGGCGTGCTCGAACAGGAAGCGCGGCAGGTCGTGGTTGTCGAGGAAGTTGACCAGCACCTGCTGCGGCGCCAGGCCGATGCCGCCGTCGGCCGACGCGGCGTGCGGGGTCCCGCCGTGGGTCGGACCCGCCGGGTAGCCGTTGCCCTGGCACCAGGCGTCGGTGGGGTTGCGCCCGACCCGGCTGTTGTAGAGGCACTCCATGTTCTTGGTCGGCGCGCCGAACTTGAAGACGTTGTCGATCACCCGGTACTTCTGGCTGAAGTAGAAGACCGAGTCGAAGCGACCGAACGCGCCCTGGGCGTCGACGCCGCCCTTGGTGTAGGCGCCGATCAGCTCGTCGTTGCCGTCGAAGGCCTCGCCGAAGAGGAAGAAGTTCTCCTTGCCCAGGCTGGCGGCCTTGGCCCGCATGCGGGCGGTGAACAGCCCCCAGAAGCCGCGCAGGTTGGGCTCGATCTCGGGCCGGTCGATGTGCTTGACGGTGTCGACGCGGAAGCCGTCGAAGTCCGCGACCTCGATCCAGTACTCGAAGGCGCGGGTCAGGGCCTCGGCGGTGTCGGGGTTGCTGGTGTCGAGGTCCTTGAGCCCGCCCGGGAAGTCGCCGGTGGTCTCCTGATCGCGCACGAACTCGCGCGAGTAGTCGCGCTCGTGCCACCACACGTAGACCCGGCCCTTCCGGTTGTACCAGCTCGGATCGTCGAACCACGGCTTGTCGTCGGGCCAGCCGAACCACGCCGGCGGCCGCGGCGGCGGCACCCGGTTCGACGCCGGCCAGTCGGTGAAGCGGACCGTCGCCGGGCCCGAGAAGCCGAGCGAGGTCCAGCCCTGCACGCCGCGCGGGTCGTACTCGGGGTCCCACTCGATGATGCGCTCGAGGTAGTCCTTGCCCAGGTTGCAGTAGGTCAGCTCGTCGGGCGTGCACTCGCTGGCCCGCCCCGGGTTGAAGCAGATCTGGACGCAGGTGTGGGACAGGCCGCCGCCCGACAGCCAGTCGTCGGGCTGACCGTTGCCGTTGATGTCGTAGTAGAAGAGCTGGCCGACGTGGTTGGTGACCACGTCGAGGATGACCTTCATGCCGCGGGCGTGGGCGGCCGTCGTCAGCTCGCGCAGCTTGTAGAGGTCGCCGAAGTGAGGGTTGGGCCGCAGGAAGTCCTGGGTCCAGTAGCCGTGGTAGCTGGCGAAGCCGGCGTCCTCCTCGGTGTTCTTGACCACCGGCGAGATCCACAGCGCGGTCACGCCCAGGGCCTCGAGGTAGTCGAGGCGATCGATGATCCCCTGCCAGTCGCCGCCGTGGTAGCGGCCGGGGATCGACGGCGCGACGTTGAGGTCGTTGTTGGGATCGCCGTTCTCGAAGCGATCGACCATGATCTGGTAGATCACCTCGTCGCGCCAGTCGGTGCCGGCGTTGGAGACGTGGGGCATGTCGGCCGGGTGCTCGAGCCCGGAGGCGGCGCCGCAGCCGGCCAGGGCGCCGGCGGCGGCCAGGGCGACCACCGGGGCGAGCGTGAGCGTGGGACGGGTCTGCATGGTCGGGGCTCCTACCGGTACGAGCTCGAGTTGAACCACCACTCCGCCTGGGCGCCGAGGAAGTGGACCCAGGCGTGGGCCCGCCGCGGATCGTCCTCGGCGTAGAGCGCGAGCGCGCCGTCGCCGAGGCGCGCCGCGCGGTAGACCAGGCGCAGTTGCGGCCGGTCGTAGCCCGAGGGGCCGAGCGGCGAGTAGGCCAGCATCGGCGCGATCGAGACCACCGACGGATCGGCGGCGAGCTGGGTCGAAGGCATGAGGCCGCGCGGGAAGCGCACCTGGTAGGCGAGATCGACCCCGGCGAACAGGCCGCCGCCGACCCGGGCCATGGGCCGGACGTCGACCGCGTACTCCCAGCCGTCGTCCGGATCGCGGACATTCGGATCGGCGTCGACGAAGCGGCGGGCGTAGCCGCCGACGAGGACGTGGCCCCAGCGATCGTCCCAGTTGGCGCCCGCGCCGAGCACGATCTCCGACGCCCGGGGATAGGTACGCAGCGAGGTATCGAACCCGGCCGGCGGCGCCAGCTCGTCGAAGGCGGCCAGGCCGCGCGACCAGCGCGCGAACAGGTTGGCGTGACGGCGGTAGCCGGTGCGGCTCGGCGCCAGCCCCCACAGCCCGAGCTGGGCGCCCAGGGTCGTGCCCCAGTCGCGGGGCAGGGCCTCGGGCGTGGCGTCGCCGCGCAGGCGCGTGCCCGACGGCAGCCCGTGGAGCTCGGCGTGGAGCTTGACCTTGGCGTTCAGGTCGGCGGAGCCGGCGTCGACGAAGTAGGTGGCGCTGGCGCTGGCGACCATGCGCTGGCGGTTGAGCTGGACCACCGTGGTCGCCCCCAGCTCGGGCGCCGCGACGTCGCGCTCCTGGAACTGGAACTCGTCGAGGAGGCGGTTGGCGCCGGCGTGGGCCGCGACCTCGACCGCGCCGCGCCGGGCGCTGGCGCCGAGGCCCAGGGTGTTCTGATCGTCGAGCGGCCAGTAGTCGAACAGGTAGATGTCGTCGCCGCGGTACATGCGCGAGCCCGCCCACAGCCGGGTGGCGCCGCCGCCGAGCACCGCCTCGGCGTAGAAGTTGCGGAGCGCGGGCTGGGCGTCGAACTCGCCGGTCTCGTGGAACAGGGTGTCGCCGAACGCGGTGGTGACGACCGTGCGCAGGAGCGCGCCGCCTGGCGCCCGCAGGGCGTAGGCGAACTCGAGCTCGAGGTAGCTGCGCTCGACCACCCGCGGGCCGCGCGCCACCACCGCCACCGGCTCGGGCCGGCCGCCGCGCAGATCGGTGCCGGCGATCACGCGGCCGTACGAGCCGAAGCGGAAGCCGGCCTCGGGATCGGCCACGACCGCGCCGGGCTCGGGCTCGGGCGCCGGCGCGGCGGCCTCGGGCTCGGCCGCCGCGCGCTCGAGCGCGGCCAGCCGCTCGGCCTGGGCCGCGAGCTCGGCCTGGAGGCGGGCCAGGTCCTCGGCCGACGCCGGGGCCGGGGTCTCCGCGCCAGGGGGCTCGGCGTCGTCGCCGGGCTGCGCGTGCGCGGAGGAGGCGACCAGCGCGAGCGCGAGGGTCGCGACGGAGGACGGGCGCGCGTACATCGCCGGTGCGGTGAGCACGAATCGTGCCCGTCGTGAACCGGCTGCAGGTGCGCGGAGATGTAACGACAGGGTGTCCGGGCGGGGCATCGAACGTTGCCGAGCCTGCCGAGCGTCGTTGCGAATGGCAACGGCCGTGGGGCCGAACGCACCGCCGCGCCCGCCCAAGCTGCTGATCCGGCGCAGGCCCGGCCCCACCCCACCTGGCACGTCCCTTGATCGAAGGCGGGTTCATGTCGCGCCCGACCACCGTGTTCCTGGCGATCTGCGCGCTCGCGCTCGCCGCCTGCCCGAGCTCGCAGAGCCCCGGCGACGACGACGACACCATCGACGCGGGCCCGGGCGCCGACGCCCTCGACGTCGACGCGCCGCCGGTGCCGGTGTGCGACAACCCGATGCCGAGCTGCGGCCACACGTTCCGCTACACCGGCGCCGCGTCGTCGGTGGTGGTGCGCGGCGACTTCGCCGCCGACGGCTGGACGGTGGGCGTGCCCATGACCCAGGTGGGCGGCGCGTGGGAGGCGACCGTCCCGGTCGCCGACGAGCAGATCATCGTCTACAAGTTCGTGGTCGACGGCAACTGGGTGCCGGATCCCGCCAACCAGCGGCGCAGCCCCGACGGCTACGGCGGCAGCAACACGGTGGTGCGCGTCGACTGCGATCAGTGCCCGCGGCGCCCGCCGCTCGACTGGCGCGACGCCGTCCTCTACTTCGTGATGATCGACCGCTTCGCCAACGGCAACCCGGGCAACGACATGCCGATCGGCAGCCTCGAGTGGCCGGCCGAGTACCAGGGCGGCGACTTCATCGGCCTGCGCCAGAAGATCGAGAGCGGCTACTTCGACGGCCTCGGCGTCAACGCCCTGTGGTTGACCTCGCCGGTCGACAACGCCGACTTCCGCGGCCGCGGCACCGACGGCCACGACTACTCCGGCTACCACGGCTACTGGCCGCGCGACCTGACGCGGGTCGAGAACCGGCTGGGCACCGAGGTCGAGCTCAAGGCCGTGATCGACGCCGCCCACGCCCGCGGCATCGCCGTCATCCTCGACTACGTCATGAACCACGTCTCGTCGGACAGCCCGGTCTACACCCAGCACCCGGGGTGGTTCTGGCCCAACGACAACGGCCGCGGCGGCGACTGCATCTGCGGCGGCGGCTGCTCGTGGGACGACGGCTGGGATCGCAAGAAGTGCTGGTTCACCTCGTACCTGCCCGACTTCGACTTCCGCAACGACGACGCCCGCCGCTACTCGGTCGACAACGCGATCATGTGGGCCAAGCGCCTGGGCGCCGACGGCTATCGCCTCGACGCCGTCAAGCACATCGAGGACGGCTGGCTCACCGACCTGCGGGCGCGCCTCGACGGCGAGCTCGAGTGGGACCAGCTCTTCTACCTCGTCGGCGAGACCTACACCGGCGACCGCGAGCTCATCAAGTACTACGTCGATCCCGACCGCATGCTGGACGGCCAGTTCGACTTCCCGCTGCGCGCCGAGCTCCTGTCCAAGATCCTGCGCCGCGCCGGCTCGATGGGCGACCTCGCCGGCTTCCTCGCCTCCAACGACGGCTTCTACGGCGCCGGGTCGGTGATGTCGACCTTCATCGGCAACCACGACGTCCCGCGCAGCGTGCACCTCGCCGAGGACCACCCGCTGTTCGGCGACTGGGACGACGGCAAGGGCCGGGCCTGGAACAACACCCCCGGCCTGCCCGGCTCGGCCACCGCCTTCGAGCGGCTGGCGGTCGCCTACACCTTCCTCTTCACCTCGCCCGGCGTCCCGCTCATCTACTACGGCGACGAGATCGGGCTGCCCGGCGGCGGCGATCCCGACAACCGCCGCTTCATGCAATGGGACGGCTACAGCGCCCACCAGACCTTCCTCCGCGACCGCATCGCCCGCCTGTCCGCGATCCGCCACCAGCACGCGGCGCTGCGCCGCGGCAGCCGCACGATGCTCGGCACCACCCACGACACGATGGTCTACCAGATGAGCGCGCAGGGGCAGAACCTCTACGTCGCGCTCAACCGCGCCGACAGCGCGCTGCCGGCCCAGGGCCTGCCCGGCGGCAACTACGAGGATCTGGTCACCGGCCAGCAACTCACCGCGCCGCTGTCGATCCCGGCCCGCACCGGCATGGTGCTGATCGCGCGCTGATCACAGGGTCAGGTTCACCGTGTACACGCCGTCCCCGGAGGTCGCGGTGCCGGTGACGGTCGTGGTGCCATCGACGCGCAGCACGGCGCCGCCCCCGCCGTCCATCAGCGCGCCGCTCAGGGTCAGGTCGAGGGTGACGGCGGCCTCGAGGTCGCCGCGGACCTGGTAGGTGCCGGTGAGCGTCCCGGTGAGGGTCCCGGTCGGGATGTTGCGCAGCGAGAGCTGCAGGTACGGCTGCTCGGTCTCGACCTCGCTGGTGGCGTAGGTGAGCTCGACCGTCACCTCCTCCTCGTCGTCGGTCCCGGGGTTCACGACCACCGTGAACGGCCCGACCGAGTAGTCGACCATGCCCACGCGCAGCCGCATCTCCTTGTTCGCCGACGCGCCCTGATCGACCTGGCCGCTGATGGTCAGGGTGCCGGTGGCGGGGCCGCTCGTCGTCTGCGGCGGGATGTTGGCGCTGGTCGCGGCGTTGAAGCCGGCGAAGCCGAGGTTGAGCGAGGCCTCGATCGAGGGATCGAGGCCGAGGTAGGCCCGCCGGGCCGCCTCGTCGCTGTCGATGCCGTCGTCGCCGCAGGCGGCGCCCAGGGCGATCAGCCCGGCGAGCAGGACCCAGGTGAGCTGCTTCATGCCCCCGTTGGTCGATGCCGCCGGTCGCGCGGTCGCAACGAACTCGCAACCGCTGGAGGTCACGGACGTTCCCGGCGGGCGGCGCGTGCCGGCGCCGTGCCCGAGCTGGCGGCGGCCGGAGGTGGGACCGGAGGTGGGCCGGAGGTGGTGGGCCGGAGGTGGGATAGACCGGCCGCCCGCCTCCTGCGTTCGTTCCCGACATGCTCGCCCCGCGCGCCACGCCACGCCTCGCCCGCCTCGCCTCCCATCTCGCGATCCTGGTCGCCGCGCTCCTGGCCGCGACCGCCTGCTCCGGCAAGCGCGGCGGCGGCGGCGCACCGCTGACCACCGGCGGCGATCCCCAGCTCCTCGAGCTCGCGGTCGAGCCCACCGCCGACCGGGTGCTGGCCGACGAGCTCGGCGAGCTGGCGGTGCGGATCCGCGTCTCGGCGGCCCGCCTGCCGCCCGGCGACCGACCGCCGCTCAACCTCACGCTGGTGCTCGACACCTCGGGCTCGATGGAGGGCGCGGCCATCGAGGAGGAGAAGCGGGCCGCCCGCACCCTGGTCGAGAAGCTGACCCCGCGCGACCGGGTGGCGCTGGTGATCTTCCACTCCACCGCCGAGGTCCTGGTCGAGAGCACGCGCGTCGACGACGGCGCCCGCCGCCGCCTGGCCCGGGCCATCGACGACATCACCGCCCGCGGCACGACCGATCTGGCCTCGGGCCTGGCGCTCGGCCTGCAGCAGGCGGCGGCCGGTCGCGTCCCCGGCTCGATCGACCGCGTCGTCCTCCTCGGCGACGGCGTGCCCAACGATCCGTCGGCGCTCCCCGGCCTGGTCGCGGGCGCGGTCGCGCAGCGCCTCCCCATCACCACCCTCGGCCTCGGCATCGAGTTCGACGAGGTCCTGCTCGGCCAGATCGCCCGCGACACCGGCGGCCGCTACCACTACCTCGACGAGCCCGGCCAGGTGGCGGCGGTCTTCGAGGACGAGCTCCTGCAGATGCGGCAGGTGGTCGGCAAGAACCTGGCCCTCGAGCTGGTGGCCGGCCCCGGCGTGACCCTCGAGCCGCTCGGCGGCTTCCAGCCCATGGGCAAGGGGCTGTACGCCGTGCTCGGCGACCTGACCGCCGGCGAGATCCGCGACGTGGTCGTGCCGCTGCGGGTCGTCGGCCGCCGCGACGGCGCGGTGGTCGAGCTGATCGACGCCACCCTCACCTTCGAGGACGCCACCCGCGGCGCCGGCGGCCTGCGCCGCACCGGCTTCGCCCGCGTCCGCGCCGACGCCGATCCGGCCGCGGTCGCGGCCTCGGTCAAGGTCGCGATCGAGCTGGCGCGCGCCCGCGCCCGCGCCGCCAGCGCCATCCTCGACGCCATCGCCCGCGCCCGCGCCGCCGATCTGGCCGGGGCGCTGGCCGTGATCGACGCCGCGCTGGTCGAGGCCCGGACCACCGCCGAGCGCACCGGCGACGCGGAGCTCCTCGACCTCGCCGCGCGCATGGAGGTCCTGCGCGCCGACCTGCCCGAGCTGGCCGCCGCCGCCCAGCGCGCGCTCCAGGTCCACGGCCACGGCGCGGGCGCGATGCCTTCGCCCGCCGCCGCCGCCCCCGAGGCGGTCGAGCGCCGCACCCGCGACGCCCACCGCCGCGCCGTCGACGTCGTGCGTTGACCCGGGCGCCGGCGTCAGGCGACACCGGCCCAGCGATCCCACCGCCGGCACAGGCGCGCCGCCAGCGCCAGGGCCAGCGCCGCCAGCGCCCACGCCGCGACCAGGTCGACGAAGTAGTGCTGGCGCAGGTACAGCGTCGCGACCTGGAGCGTCGCCACCGCCGGCACGAACAGCGCGAGCACCAGCCGGGGGCGGCCCGGCGCCAGGACCGCGCCATGGCGGCGGGCGTGGACGAGGGCGATCGTCGAGATCGCGGTGTGCATCGACGGGAAGGCGTCGAACGTGATCTGCTGCAGCCGCGCCCACGCCGCCATCGACGCCTCGTAGAAGCCGTGGCCGGTGAGCGGGGTGGCGAAGGCGTAGACCACGTCGGGCGAGCGCGCCGGCACCAGCAGGAACCCGACGAACCCGAGGTAGAAGGCGAGCAGCAGCGCCAGCGCCGCCTCGCGCAGCGCCCGCTCCTGGCCGCGCGCGGTCAGCCCCAGCAGCACGACCAGCGGCAGGACGAACATGAGGGCGTAGGCCACCGCCATGACCTCGGTCAGCCACGGCCGCGCCAGGCCCTCGAACCACCACGCCGGCGACACGCCGAGGAGCGCCTCGTCGGCGGCGCGCAGCGCGTCGTGGCGGCCGGCGTCGGCGGGCAGGAGCAGGAGCACGCCGCGCAGCGCGCGATAGCACAGGTAGAGGACGACGAACGGCAGCCACACCCGGACCACCTTGCGCGACCGCTCGAGGACGGCCGCCAGCGCCAGCAGCAGGCCGCCGACCACGGCGTAGGGCGCGACCGTCGCCGGCGGCACCACCAGCGCGTCGACCGACGTCACCAGCGCGATCACGACCGCGGCGGCGAGCACGCTGAGCACGCCGTCGGGGCCGAGCGCGACCGCCACCGCGACCGCGCCCGCGGAGCTACGCCGCCAGCCGCTCGTCATCGCGGTGGTACGACAGGGTCACCTGGGCCGACGAGGTCGCGCCCGAGCCCGGCCGCCAGCCCAGGCTGCGGGCCACGGTGCCGGCGGCGTCGACCAGCGAGATGCCGGCGATGGCGGCGACCGCGCCCAGCCAGCGCGGCCCGCGGGCCGGCGGCATGTCCTGATGGTCGAGGCTGCGCACGCTGAAGCCGAAGCGCGCCGCCAGCACCAGGAGCGGCACCACCGGCCCCAGGTTGCCGAGGCGGGCGGCCGCCGGCAGGTAGGTGCGGACCAGGTGGGGCGCGAGCGCGATCGTGTCCTCGCCGCGCAGGAGCCGCAGCTTGACCAGCTCGGCCAGGCGATCGGGGAAGCGGTGGATCGTGCGCGCCGCCGGCACGAACGCCACCGGCACGCCGTCGCGCTGCAGCCGGGCGCCCATCACCTGGCAGTGGCCGCGGTACATGTCGTGGCTGCCGTAGCGGTAGGCGGCGAAGACCGCGCGGCGGAAGGCGACGTTGTTGGCGTAGAAGTTCCGGGTGCAGCCGGCCCCCAGCGGGCTCGCGAAGTACATGAAGTCGATCGTGGAGGCGGCGGTGCCCAGCAGGTCGGGGCGATAGGTGGTGCGGCCGGCGACCACCGGCACCGCCGGATCGGCGAACGGCGCCAGCAGCGCCTCGAGCCACGCCGGCTCCGGCCAGCAGTCGGCGTCGGCGAACGCGACGACGTCGGCGGTGGTGGCGTCGAAGCCGCGGTTCTTGGCCTCGTAGTAGGTGACGTCGGGGGCGAGCTCGACCCAGCGGATCGCGAGCCCGGCCACCGCGTCGAGCCGCGCCCGCGCCGCCGCCGGCAGCCCGTCGTGGGTGATGACCAGCTCGGCCAGGGTCGACAGCGGCCGGGTCTGCTGGCCCATGCGGGTGAGCAGGCGCTCGAGGCTGGTCGCGGTGCGCGCGGCGTCGGCGCCGCCGCCGGTGAGGTTGTTGGTCTCGAGGACCAGGGCGAAGCTCGTCATGCGGGATCCTTTCGGGCGGTGTGCGCGAGGTGGAGGAAGGTCTCGACCCAGCGCGCCTGGACGCGGCGCACGGCGAGACGGGGATCGAGGCGCGGGCGATCGAGGTCGAGCCCGGCGAGGGCGGCGGCGAGGCGGCCGGCGAGGGCGTCCGGCCCGTCGCCGCCGACGGCGACCACCGCGGCCGTGGCCCGCGGCGCGCCGGCGGTGAGCGCCGCCAGGTTGGCGCGCTGCTCGGGCTGGGCGGTGGCCAGGGCGATCATCGGCACGCCGAAGGTGCGGGCCTGCCCGAGCGAGGCCATGCCCGCCGCCGACACGAAGACGTCGGCCGCGGCCACCGCCTCGACCAGCGCCGGATCGCGCGCGCGCCAGCCCGGCCGCGCCGCCAGCCCTTCGCCGACGGCGTGCACGGTGAAGCCGCGGCCGCGCAGGGTGGTCTCGAGGGCGGCGGCCAGCGCGCCGTCGGTGAAGTAGGGGTTGAGGTAGACCGTCGCCAGCCGGCCGCCGGGCGGCACCCCGAGCGCCGCCCGCACCTGGGCCGGCCCGCGCGCCGGCGCCGCGATCACCGGGGGCAGCCGGATCGCGCCCGGCGTGGCGTCGTCGGCGAGGCCGGCGTCGAAGGCGTGCTCGACGCAGGCGTGGGCGCGCGCCAGCGCCCGGGCCACCGCCCGCGCGTACGGGCCACGCTCGCCCCAGAAGCCCTGCACGGCGCGACGCAGGGTCGTGCCGTGGACGTGGACCAGGCGGCCCCGCAAGGGCCCATCGCCGAGCCCGGCCACCAGCAGCGCCGGGTGGAAGCTGTCGTTCACCACCAGCGCGGCGCCGGCGGCGCGCCGCTCGAGCCAGCGCAGATCGGCGCGGCACCGGCCCGGCGCCGCGAGGTAGCCGACGAGGCCGGCGGCGGTGCGGGCGCGGCGCAGGTGCTGGCGCCCGTCGAAGTGGATGCCGAAGTCGCGCGACAGCACCGCGCACGGCGCGCCGAACGAGGCCACGAACGCGGCCCCGGCGCGGGCGGTGGTCACCACGTCGACGTCGACGCCGTGGTCGGCGAGGAGCTGGCGCATGAGCTGGGCCCGCATCAGGTGGCCGCGGCCGTCGGCGACGGCGAGCCACAGCACCCGCCGGCGCGGCGCGGGCGCCGGGGCGGGTCCGGGTGTGTACGCGCGGGCGGGTCGGAGGCGGGCGAGGATCACCCGGCCACGCTAGCGACCCCGGACGCGCCGCGCCCGGGCTCTCACGCCGCCTTCACCTGCTGTTGGTATCCTGACGGCGTGCGCACGCGCCCGCGCTCCGCGCCCGCGCGTCCGCCCTTCTCCGCCATGATCGACAGCCACTGCCACCTCGACGTCGCCGCCTTCGACGGCGACCGGGCCCAGGTCCTGGCGCGCGCCGCCGCCGCCGGCGTCCGCGGCATCCTGGTGCCCGCGATCCGGCCCGCGACCTGGTCCGCCCTCACCGCCCTGCCCGCCGCCCATCCCGGCGCGCCGCTGGCCCTCGCCCTCGGCGTCCACCCCCAGGTCGTGCCCGCCCTCGCCCCGGCCGAGCGCCCGCTCGTGGCCGACCTCACCGCCGCCCTCGCCGCCGCCCGCACCCCGGCGGTGGTGGCCATCGGCGAGTGCGGGCTCGACGGCGCGACCCCCGATCGCCCGACCCAGGAGCAGATCTTCCGCGCCCACGTCCGCGCCGCCCGCGACCTCGGCCTGCCGCTGGTGGTCCACGCCCTGCGCGCCCACGACGCCGTCGTCCGCGTCCTGCGCGAGGAGGGCGCGGCCGCGGTCGGCGGGGTCCTGCACAGCTACTCGGGGCCGCCCGAGCTGGTGCCGGTCTACCGCGAGCTCGGCTTCGCGTTCTCGTTCGCCGGCGCGGTGACGCGCGCCAACGCCCGCCGCCCGCTCGCCGCCGCCCGCGCCGTCCCCGACGAGCTGCTCCTGTGCGAGACCGACGCCCCCGACCAGGCGCCCGGCCCCCGCGGTGGCCACGATCGCAGCGAGCCGGCGATGGTGAGCCAGATCGTCGCCGCGCTGGCCCGGCTGCGCGACCGCCCGGTCGCCGAGGTCGCGGCGCTGACCGCCGCCAACGCCCGCCGCGTCTTCCCGGCGGCGGCGCCGCGCTGGCGTGCTACGGATCCGCCGCCGTGACCGTGCACCGCCGCTTCGACCGGGCCGCGCGCCTGCTCGGCGAGCCCGCCCTCGCCCGGCTGGCGGCCTCGACGGTCACCGTCTTCGGCGTCGGCGGGGTCGGCTCGTTCGCCGCCGAGGGCCTGGTCCGCTCCGGCGTCGGCCGCGTGATCCTCGTCGACTTCGACCGCGTCTGCGTGACCAACGTCAACCGCCAGGTCCACGCCCTCAAGGGCACGCTGGGCAAGGCCAAGGTCGAGGTCATGGCCGAGCGCCTGCGCGCGATCAACCCCGACGCGGTGATCGAGCCCCGGCTCGCGTTCTACGCCGCAGACACCTCGGCGCGGCTCCTGGCGCCCGAGCCCGACGTGATCATCGACGCCATCGACAACGTCACCGCCAAGATGCACCTCATCGCCACCTGCGTGCGCGAGCGCCTCCGCCTGGTGTCGACGATGGGCGCCGCCGCCCGCCTCGATCCCACCGCGGTCCGCGTCGCCGACCTGGCGGCCACCCGGATCTGCCCGTTCGCCCGCGACCTGCGCAAGGGCCTGCGCAAGAAGCACGGCCTCGACTGCACCCGCCCGACCGGCGTGCTCGCGGTCTACTCCGAGGAGCCGCCGGTGGCGCCCCACGCCCTGGCCTACGATCACGGCGGGTTCCGCTGTGTGTGTCCAGGTGGCCAGAACGGGCTCAACGACTGTGAGGAGAAGCACCGTGTGGAGGGCTCGGTCGCCTTCGTGCCCTCGGTCTTCGGCATGACCGCGGCCGCGACCGCGATCCGGCTCCTCTGCTCGTGACTTGAGCCCGGCGCCCGGGTCGGCGACAATCCGGCATATGCGCCAGCTTGTCCTCGCCGTCGCCGTCCTGTCCTCCGTCGCCGCCTGCGGCGAGGTCATCCCCGCCGACACCGACGCCGCGGTCGACGCCCAGGAGATCGATGCCAACCCCGCTCCGTGCGCCGCGGCCGAGCTCTCGGTCGACGACTTCTTCACCTGCATCTCGCAGCGGGTGTGCTCGGTCTACGAGGACTGCATCGGCAGCGCGAGCGCGCACATCGACTGCGAGAACCTGAACCTCAACATCTTCGGCGATCTCAGCGCCGCCCAGGTCAAGGTCGTGATCGCCAGCGCCAGCGCCGCCGGCCGGCTGGCCTGGAGCCCGACCGCGGCCGCCGCCTGCCTCGCCCTGATCCCCGAGGGGAGCTGCGCGATCTTCAAGAACAACGGCGACCCGCTGGGGAGCTGCCAGGCGGTGGTGGGCGCCGTCAACAACGGCAACCCCTGCCAGTCCGACCTGGAGTGCGCGAGCCCCGGCGCCCGCTGCGTCGACCGCACGGGCGGCGGCAACCGCTGCAGCGGCGACTACGTCTGCCAGGCCCCGGTGGCCGCCGGCCAGATGTGCACCGCCGGCAACTTCTGCCAGGTCGGCGATCACTGCATCTACCGCAACCAGGGCGGCACCGACCTCTCGTTCTGCGGCACCGGCGCGGCCGGCCAGGCCTGCGACAGCAACTCCAACTGCGACACCGGCAACTTCTGCAACGGCGGCCAGAACAACGGCACCGCCAGCGGCATCTGCACCGTGGCCAAGGCCGCGGGCTCGACCTGCGCCACCGACGACGAGTGCCAGGGCGAGCTGGCGTGCGTCGGCAACTTCAGCGGCGCCAACGGGACCTGCCGCGACGTCCGCCCCGTCGGCGCGACCTGCGACGCCAACAGCTTCGTCTTCTCGTGCCAGGGCCACCAGACCTGCGAGACCCCGGGCGCCAACATGACCGGCACCTGCAAGGCGGCGCCGGGGTTGAACCAGGCCTGCAACGTCCAGAACGGCACCGCGTCCTGGTGCGGCGTGTTCATGAGCTGCGAGGGCGGCTTGTGCCGCGAGCCCGGCGGGATCGGCGACACCTGCACCTCGTCCAACCTGTTCGGCTTCGGCTCGAACCCCAACGGCTGCAACGCCGACCTGTTCTGCGATCGCGAGCTCACCGGCCAGGCCTCCGGCACGTGCCGCGCCCGCCAGGCCAACGGCTCGGCCTGCTCCAGCGGCCGCCACTGCGACAGCGACTTCTGCAACGCGAGCGGGGTCTGCGCCACCTACCCCGCCTGCACGTTCTGACGGGCTCGCCACCGCCGCGCGCCGCCGCCCGCCGTGAGGCGGGCCGGCGCGGCTCGCCATCGGCGCGACTTCGGGCTAGCTTCGCCGCCATGCCGAACGCTGGTGACAAGATCCCGTCGCTCACGATCAAGCAGGCCACCGCCGAGGGGCCCAAGGACGTCAACCCCGCCGAGCTCTTCGCCGGCAAGAAGGTGGTGATGTTCTCGCTGCCGGGCGCGTTCACGCCGACGTGCTCGAACCAGCACCTGCCCAGCTACGTCGCCAAGCTCGACGAGTTCAAGGCCCGCGGCGTCGACCTGGTGGCCTGCCTGTCGGTCAACGACGCGTGGGTGATGCAGGCGTGGGCCGAGGCCCACGGCGCCCTGGGCAAGGTCGTCATGCTGGCCGACGGCAGCGCCGCGCTGTCCCGGGCCATCGGCATCGAGCTCGACCTCACCGGCGCGTCGATGGGCGTGCGCTGCCGCCGCGGCGTGATGACCCTCGAGGACGGCGAGTTCAAGACCATCGCCATGGAGGCCCCGGGCAAGTACGAGGTGTCCGGCGCCGAGGCGTGCCTGGTCACCCTGGCCTGAGCCTGCCCGACCCGCTCGTCCTCGCCGCGCTCGTCACCCTGGCGCTCGCCGCGGGCTGCGGTGAGCGCCCACCGGCCGCGCCGCCGCCGCAGCGGGACGGGGTCGACGGCCTGGTCGAGCTCCTCGCCGCGCGCCACCACCGCCACCCCGGGCGTGACGACGAGCGGTTCGCGGGCTGCGTCCCCGACCCCGCCACCCGCGACGCGCTGGTGACCCTGCCCTACCGCGGCCACGCCACCGGCGACGTCCGGGCGCTGGCCGCGGCCTGGCGCCGCGACGGCGTCGCCCACGCCCGCGCCCTGTACGCCGACGATCCGGAGGTGCCGGCCAGCCTGCGCCGCGCCCGCCCCGCGGTGCCGGTCGGGCCCCCGCCGCTGGTGGCGCGCGTCGGCGACGCCTGGCTGCCCGCGCTCTTCGTCTTCCACCGGGGGCGGTGGTGGTGCCTGATCGGCCTCGACGCGTACGTCGCCGACCGCCTCCCCGCCACCTGCCGTCGGGCCTACCTCGGCGCCACCGCCGGCCGCTGCCTCGATCTCAGCGCGCCGCTCGCCGCCGCCGCCCTCGCCGACGATCGCGCCGCCCGCGAGCGCCTGTGCGCGCTGATCGTCGACCACGGCTGTGATAGCGTGCCGGCCGCAGCGCCCGCGCCGACGCCATGAGCCCGCCGACGTTCCACCGCATCCTCATCGCCAACCGCGGCGACGTCGCGGTCCGGGTCGCCCGCACCTGCCGCCGCCTGGGCATCGTCCCGGTGTTCGCGGTGTCGGACGCCGACCGCGACGCCCCCTACACCCGCGGCCAGGAGGCGGTGGTGCTCGGCCCCGCCCGCGCCACCGCCAGCTACCTCGATCCGGTGCGCGTGGTGCAGGCCGCGGTCCAGACCCGCTGCTCGGCGCTCCACCCCGGCTGGGGCTTCCTGGCCGAGAACCCGCTCCTGGCCAGCCTGTGCGAGCAGCACGGCGTCACGTTCATCGGCCCGCCGGCGCACGTCATGGCGCTCATGGGCACCAAGAGCCCGGCCAAGCGGGCGATGCGCGCCGCCGGCCTCGACGTGATCCCGGGCAGCGACGGCCCGGTGCCGACCGCCGCCGAGGCCCGGCGCGTCGCCGACGAGGTCGGCTACCCGGTCCTGTTCAAGGCCGAGAGCGGCGGCGGCGGTCGCGGCATGCGCATCGCCCGGGCCGCGGCCGAGGTCGAGGGCGCGTTCGCCGACGCCCAGGCCGAGGCCCGCGCCGCCTTCGGCGACGACCGGGTCTACGTCGAGCGCCTGATCGAGGGCGGCCGCCACGTCGAGATCCAGCTCGTGGCCGATCGCCACGGCCACGCCGTGCACCTCGGCGAGCGCGACTGCACGGTCCAGCGCAACCACCAGAAGCTGATCGAGGAGAGCCCGTCGCCGGTGCTCGACGACGCCCTGCGCGCCCGCACCCTGGCCGGCGCCGTCGCCGCCGCCCGCGCCATCGGCTACGTCGGCGCCGGCACGATGGAGCTGCTCCTCGACGGCGACACCCTGCGCTTCATGGAGATGAACACCCGGCTCCAGGTCGAGCACACCGTGAGCGAGGCGCGCAGCGGCCTCGATCTGGTCGCGCTCCAGCTCGAGGCCGCCGCCGGCCACCGCCTGCGCCTGCGCCAGGAGGACGTGCGGCTCGCCGGCCACGCCCTCGAGTGCCGGATCAACGCCGAGGATCCCCGCGACGGCTTCCGGCCATCGCCCGGCCGCCTCACCCGCTGGCGGCTGCCC
Organism: uncultured delta proteobacterium; assembly: GCA_900696455.1. Taxonomy (GTDB): domain Bacteria; phylum Myxococcota_A; class Polyangia; order Haliangiales; family Haliangiaceae; genus UBA2376. Next base: position 9,695 of record CAADGB010000268.1, on the reverse strand, counting down.
GGCGATCAGGGCGGCGCGATCCGCGTCGACACCCACGTCGAGGAGGGCTACGTGGTGCCGCCCCACTACGACAGCCTGCTGTGCAAGGTCATCGCCCACGGCGACACCCGGGATCAGGCCATCGAGCGGATGTTGCGGGCGCTGGCCGAGCTGGTGTGCGAGGGCGTCGCCACCACCGTGCCGCTGCACCAGCAGGTGCTGGCCTCGGCCGACTTCCGCGCCCACCGCTACGACACCCGCACCCTGCCCGGCTGGCCCTGAGGACCGCCCCATGTCGCACGTCCCCCTCGTCCCCATCGGCGCGCCGCTGGCCCAGGTCGCCGACGAGCGCACCGCCGCCGATCACCACGCCGCCCTGGCCACGCTCGAGGACCGGCTGCGCGCCGCCCGGGTCGAGGTCGAGGCCGGCTGGGGGCCGAGCTACGTCGAGCGCGTGCACAAGAAGGGCAAGCTGACCGCCCGCGAGCGGCTGGCCCGCCTCGCCGGCCCCGGCACCACGCCGCGCGAGGTCGGCACCTTCGTCAACCACGGCGAGGTCTTCCCCGCCGGCGCCGGCGCCGACGGCCAGCGCTCGCCGGCCGCCGGCGTGATCACCGCGTTCGCCCAGGTCGAGGGCCGCTGGTGCATGGTGATCGCCAACGACAACACCGTGGCCTCGGGGGCGTGGTGGCCGCGCACGCCCGAGAAGATCCAGCGCGCCCAGGAGATGGCGCTGCGCCTGCGCCTGCCGACGATCTACCTGGTCGACTGCTCGGGGCTGTTCCTGCCCGAGCAGAGCAAGAGCTTCCCCGGCGCCCGCGGCGCCGGCCACATCTTCAAGATGAACAGCCTGCTGTCGGCCCACGGCGTCCCCCAGCTCGCCGGCGTCTTCGGCGACTGCATCGCCGGCGGCGGCTACATGCCGATCATCAGCGACCGGGTCTACATGACCGAGCAGGCGTACATGGTGATCGCCGGCGCCGCCCTCATCAAGGGCGCCAAGAGCCAGAAGATCACCTCGCTCGACATCGGCGGCCCCGAGGTCCACGTCCACCAGTCGGGCTGCGCCGATGTCCGCGTTCCGGACGACGAGACGCTGCTGACCTGCCTGCGGCGCGAGGTCGCCCGCCTGCCGACCTCGGGCGCCGGCTACTACCGCGGCGACGTCGCCGCCATGGCGCCCCGCTTCGCGCCCCGCGAGCTGGCCGGCATCCTGCCCCCCGATCACCGCGAGGTCTACGACGCCCACCAGGTGCTGGCCCGGCTGGTCGACCAGTCGCTGTTCTGGGAGGTCATGCCCGAGGTCGGCGAGGAGATGATCGTCGGCGTCGGCCGCCTGGGCGGGCTCTACGCCGGGTTCGTCATCAACCGCCAGGGCCTGGTCGGCGACCCCGAGCACCCCGGCCACCAGCGGCCGGGGGGCATCCTCTACCGCGGCGGCATCGCCAAGCTGGCCGCGTTCTCGCGCGCCTGCAACGACGACGGCATCCCGCTGTTCTGGCTCCACGACATCTCGGGCTTCGACATCGGCCGCGAGGCCGAGGCCCACGGCCTGCTCGCCTACGGCTCGAGCCTCATCTACAGCAACTCGACCAACACCGTGCCGATGTTCGCGGTGCTGCTGCGCAAGGCGTCGGGCGCCGGCTACTACGCCATGGCCGGCATGCCCTACGACCCGGTGGTCCAGCTCTCGACCTGCCTGTCGCGGCTGAGCGTGATGGAGGGCCGGACGCTGGCGATCGCCGCCTACAACACCAAGCTCGACGACGACTTCCAGATCGTGGCCACCGATCCCGCCGAGCGCGCGAAGATCGAGGCCGGGATGAAGGAGGTCGAGGCCCGCATCGAGCGCGACATGGATCCGTTCGTCGCCGCCCGCCAGATGGACACCGACGAGCTCGTCGAGCTGGGCGCGCTGCGCGGCTGGCTGTGCGACCTGACCGAGATGGCCTACCAGGGCACCGGCCACCGGCGGATCAAGAACCCGCGCATCTGGTCGCTCCACGACCTGCGCGCGCTGGTGGGAGGGCCGCGGTGAGCACGCCCGGCGACAGCCGGCTCCACGCGCCGACCATGGTCGCGACCGCGGTCGCCGTCGGCGCCGAGCCCGAGCGCCACCAGGTCCACGCGCCGGCCCCCGGCTGGTGGCGTCCCCGGGTCGGCCGCGGCCAGGTGGTCCAGCCCGGCGATCCGCTGGGCGAGCTGACCGTGCTGGGCGTGGTCCACCGCGTGGTGGCCGGCCCCGGCGTCCACGGCGCGGTGGTCGGCGACCTCGCGCCCGGCGCCGCCGACCCCGGGCGCCCGCTCATGACGCTGGACGACCGGGCCCGCGTCCACCACGCCGAGGACGACGCGGCGGTGGCGGCGGCCGCCGCCGGCGAGCTGGCGGTGCGGGCGCCCTCGAGCGGCCGCTTCTACAGCCGGCCCGGCCCCGGCAAGCCCCACTTCGTCGCGGTCGGCGACGTCATCGCCACCGGCCACACCGTCTGCCTGCTCGAGGTGATGAAGACCTTCCACCGCGTGACCTTCGGCGGGCCCGGCCTGCCGCCGCGGGCGAAGGTGCTGGCGATCGCCCAGGCCGACGAGGCCGACGTCAACGCCGGCGACGTCCTGCTCCACCTGGAGGCCGCGCCATGACCGCGCTCCGCTTCGATCTGATCGTCCGTGGCGGCACGCTGGTGACGCCCGGCGGCCGCGTCCAGGCCGACGTCGGCGCCCGCGCTGGCCGCATCGCCGCCATCGGCGACCTCGGCGGCGCGGTCGCCGCCCACACCCTCGACGCCGTCGGGCTCCACGTCCTGCCCGGCGTGATCGACGCCCAGGTCCACTTCCGCGAGCCCGGCCACACCTACAAGGAGGACCTGGCCACCGGCACCACCGGCGCGGTCCTCGGCGGCGTGACCTCGGTGCTGGAGATGCCCAACACCGATCCGCCCACCACCACCGCGGCCGCGCTCGCCGACAAGCTGGCCCGGCTCAAGGGTCGGGCCCGCTGCGACGTCGGCTTCTTCGTCGGCGCCAGCGCCGGCAACGTCGGCGAGCTGGCCGAGCTCGAGGCCACCCCGGGCTGCGCCGGCGTCAAGGTCTTCATGGGCAGCTCGACCGGCAGCCTGCTGGTCGCCGACGACGAGACCCTGGCCGAGGTCTTCGCCGGCGGCCGCCGCCGGGTCGCGATCCACGCCGAGGACGAGGACCGCCTGCGCGAGCGCCGGCCGCTGGCCGAGGCCGCCGCCCACGTCCGGGCCCACCCCGAGTGGCGCGACGCCGAGACCGCGCTGCGCGCGACCTGGCGGGCGCTGGCCCTGGCCCGGCGCTTCGGCCGCCGCATCCACCTCCTCCACGTCACCACGGCCGAGGAGCTCGACGTCCTCGACGAGTGCAAGGACCTCGCGACCTTCGAGATCCCGCCCCAGCACCTGACCCTGGTCGCGCCCGACTGCTACGAGCGCCTGGGCACGCGCGCGCAGATGAACCCGCCCATCCGCGACGGCCGCCACCGCGACGCCCTGTGGGGCGCGGTGCGGTCGGGGCTGTGCGACATGCTCGCGACCGACCACGCCCCGCACACGCTCGAGGAGAAGGCGCGGCCGTACCCGCAGAGCCCGTCGGGCATGCCCGGGGTCCAGACCCTGGTGCCGATCATGCTCGACCACGTCGCCGCCGGCCGCCTCACCCTCGAGCGCCTGGTCGACCTGGTCGCCGCCGGGCCGGCCCGGGTGTGGGGCCTGGCCGGCAAGGGCCGGCTCGCGGTCGGCTTCGACTGCGACCTCACCCTGGTCGATCTGTCCGCGCGCCGGACGATCCGCTCGGCCGACATGGCGACCCGCGTCGGCTGGACGCCGTTCGACGGCGTCGAGGTCACCGGCTGGCCGATGGCCACCGTGGTCCGCGGCCACGTCGTCATGCGCGACGGCCAGCTCGTCGGCGAGCCCCACGGCCGCCCGCTCGGGTTCGTCGAGACCATCGCCCCGACCTCGCCGGCCTGAAGCCGCCCGGGCCCCGCCCGCCCGCCGGCGGCACGAGCCCGGCGAGCGGAGGTCGAGGCGCGAGGGCGACGGGCGACGGGGCCCGCTCGTCGCGCCGGGGTTGTATCCTCGGCCGATGCGCCTCTCGCTCGCGGCCACCGCCGCCCTCGCCCTCGCGCCGTGGCTCGCGCCCGGCCTCACCGCCTGCGGCGGCTCCGCGTCGGGCCCCGCCGCCGCCACCGCGCCCGCCGCCGACACCACCGCCGCGGCCGCGCCCGGCACCACCGGCTACCCCGGCCTCGACTGGGGGCTCGACGTCGAGCAGGTGCGCGCGCGCCACCCCGCGATCGTGCGCGCCGACCCCGAGGACCTCGATCCGGAGGCCGGGCTCGCGTACTGGTCGCACGCCACCACCCACGACGGCGAGCCGGCGACGATCACGTTCGGCTTCACCGAGGGCGCGCTGTCCGAGATCCGGATCCGGCTCGCCCGCCGCTACCCGTCGATCGAGGCCTGCCGCGACGAGTGGCAGGCGCGCCGCGCCCGCATCGACCAGGTCATGGGGCCGAGCGGGGAGGACAACCTGATGGTCGAGTGGAAGGCGGCCACCTACGAGCTGTGGCTGTCGTGCAACTGGGACGACGAGCAGGTGACGTGGATCGATCTCCGCTACGGGCCCTACGAGTGAGGCCGGCGGCGCTCCTGGCCACGCTGGTCGCGCTCGCTGGCTGCGGCGCCCGCGGCGCGGCCGGCCCCCGCGACGAGGCCGGGGCCGCGCCCGGACCGGGGCCGGCGGCGACCGCCGGTCCCGGCGAGGTCCTGACCGCCGAGCCGCAGCGCCCCGGCGATCCGGCGCGGGGCTGGGTGCGGCTGGTGAGCGAGGGCTACGTCGGCTGCGGCGCGCCGCGCTCGCTCTACGATCGTGCGTTCGGCCCGGCGCCGGCGCGGTGGCGCTTGCCCGGCCGCGAGGGTGCCGGCGCCGAGCTGCCCTACTTCGCCAACGCGTTCACCACGCCGGCCGGCGTCGAGGTCGTCACCGCGAACTGCCTGGGCTGTCACGCCTCGTTCCTGCGCGGCGAGCTGGTGATCGGGCTGGGTGATGCCGCGCTCGACTTCACCGGCGACCTCGGGCCGATGCTCGGCGTCGGCGCGCTGCTGGTCGGCGACCCGGCCGCGCGCGCCGAGCTGGCCCGCCTCACCGCCCGGGTGCAGGCCATCACCCCGCACGTCCGCACCCGCACCGTCGGCGCCAACCCCGCCGATCACATCGCCGCGGTCCTGTTCGCCCACCGCGATCCGGCCACGCTGGCGTGGTCGGACGAGCCACGCCTGCCGCTCGCGGGCGGCGAGCCCATCCCGGTCGACGTGCCGGCGTGGTGGCTCCTGCGCCGCAAGACCGCCATGTTCCACACCGCCGCCGGGCGCGGCGACCACGCCCGCATCATGATGACGGCGTCGGTGCTGTGCGTCGACGACGTCGCCACCGCGCGGGCCATCGACGCCTACTTCCCGGACGTCCGCGCCTTCATCCTCTCCCTCGGGCCACCGCCCTTCCCGGCGCCCATCGATCGGGCGCTGGCCCGCCGCGGCCAGGCGGTGTTCGACCGCCGCTGCGCGCGCTGCCACGGCACGTACGGCGCCGAGGGCAGCTACCAGACACGCGTGATCCCGGCGGCCGAGGTCGGCACCGACCCGGCGCTGGCCGGGCACGCCGGCCAGTTCGGCGCCCCGTTCACGGCGTGGTTCCACCGCTCGTTCTACGGCGAGCTGTCCCGGCTCGAGCCCCGCGCCGGCTACGTCGCGCCGCCGCTCGACGGCGTGTGGGCGACCGCGCCCTACCTGCACAACGGCTCGGTCCAGACCCTGGCCGAGCTGCTCGACAGCCACACCCGGCCCACCCGAGCCGTCCTCGCCCGCGGCCGCGACGACTACGACCTCGAGCGCGTCGGCTGGCGCAGCCACCCCCTCGCCGACGCGCGCGACGCCGCCGCCGAGGCCGGGATCGATCCGCGGTGGATCCTGGACGCCACCGCGCCCGGCTCCTCCAACCGCGGCCACACCTACGGCGATCGCCTCGACGCCGAGGACCGCCGGGCCCTGCTCGAGTACCTCAAGTCCCTGTGACCGGCGCGGGGGCGCCGCGCCGGTCATGCGAACGGTCGGTGCGCTAGGGCGAGCAGCGCCCGATCGCCTTCCAGGTGTCGGCCGCGACGCAGCGCAGCTTGACGTCCCGGTCGCAGCGCGTGGCGTGGATCGTGTACTGCTTGCCGCCGTGGCGGCACACCTGCGGCCCGCGGGGCGGAGCCGGGGCCGGGCAGGTGCCGATCTTCTTCCAGGTCTGCTTCGCCACGCAGCGGAGCCTGTCGCCCCCCTCGCAGCGGGTCGCGTGCACGGAGTACCTCTTGCCTCCGTGCTCGCAGAAGTTGCTGGCATGCGCCGCGGGGGTCGCGACCAGGCCCAGGGAGAGGGACACGATCATCAGGGTGAGCGTCGCCTTCATCCCCGGGCAGGGCCGGACCCCCGCGCGTGTGACAGCCGGTCGTCCGTCGGTCCGGCGCCCGGTTCGCGGCGCCCAGGGCGCCCGGGGCCCGGTTCAGGGCGCGGTCCAGCTCACGTCGATCCGGTAGGTGGCCGCGCTGTAGCCGTAGACGCTGATGTAGGCCGCGCTCTGGCCGGCCGGGACCGTGACCGTGCACCGCTCCGAGGCGTCGGGGCCCTGCGAGCGGCAGTGGAAGGTGGACGCGGTCGGGCGCGAGCCGAAGCGGACGTAGAGGTCGGGGTCGCCGGTACCGCTCATGACCACGTCGAAGGTGGTGCCGGCGAGGACGGTGATCGGCTGGTAGTTGACCCAGGCGCGCAGGCCGACCGAGCCGCTGGCGCTGCCCGTGCGCGGGGTCCCGGTCGAGGGCGGAGGTGGAGGAGGCGGCGGCGGCTCCTCACCGCCACCACCGCCACCACCGCCGCCGCCACCGCCGCCACCACCACCACCGCCGATGAACCCGGTGTAGAGCAGCTTGTTGGGCGAGCCGCTCGGGTTGGTGATGCGGTTGGAGGTGGCGTTGCCGACGAGCCCGGCGGTGACCTGCGCGGGCGTCGCGCCCGGGTTGGCCGCCAGGTAGAGGGCGGCGGCGCCGGCGACGTGCGGGCTCGCCATCGACGTGCCCGACATCGTCGTCGAGCCGCTGGCGCTGGCGTAGTTGGAGGCGGTGATGTTCGAGCCCGGCGCGAAGAGATCGACGCACGACCCCCAGTTGGAGAAGCTGGAGCGCGCGTCCGAGGACGTCGACGACGCGACGGTGATGGCCTCGGGGGCGCGGGCCGGCGAGCTGCCGCAGGCGTCGCGGTTCTCGTTGCCGGCGGCGACCACCATGGTCACGCCGGCGTTGTGGGCGTTGCGGACCGCGGTGTCGGTGGCGCTCGACGCGCCGCCGCCCAGGCTCATGTTGGCGACCGAGGGGCCTTGCCGGTTCTGGGCCACCCAGTTGATGCCGGCGACCACCCCGGAGTTCGAGCCCGAGCCGTTGCAGTCGAGGACGCGGACCGCCACCAGGCTGGCGCCCTTGGCCACGCCCCAGGTCGAACTGCCGACGGTGCCGGCGACGTGGGTGCCGTGGCCGTTGCAGTCGTCCGAGCCGCGCCCGTCATTGATCGCGGAGTACCCGGCGCGGGCGCGGCCCCCGAACGAGGTGTGCGACACCCGGATGCCGGTGTCGATGACGTAGGCGGTCACTCCCGAACCATCGTTCGCGTAGGTGTACGAGCCCGACAGCGGCAGGGCCGCCTGGTCGATCCGGTCGAGGCCCCAGGTCGGGTTGCTCTGGGTAGCCGAGAGCTGGACCACACCGTCCTCCTCGACGAAGGCCACCCGCGGGTCCTCGGCCAGCGCCTGGGCGTCGGCCTCGTCCATCTCCACCGCGAACCCCTTGAGCGCGTGCTCCCAGGTGTCGCGGACGTCGGCGTCGAAGCCGAGCGCCAGGTCCTGCGCCGTGCCGTTCACGTCCATCGCCCCCCGCGCCAGCGCGTCCTTGGGCTCCTCGAGCACGACGATGTAGCGGCGCGGGATCGGGTTGTCGACGTGGAAGAACTTGGCCTCGGCGCCCGGCGTCTCGTCGACGTCGAGCGTGGATTCGACGGTGGTGTCGACGGTGCACGCGCCGAGGAGGAGCGCGCAGGGCAGCCAGCGGTGGAGACGGATCATCGAGAACCTCCGGGTTGCGAACCCGAGACCGCATCGCGCCAGCGTGGGGAGCGGCGCTGGCGACCGATCTCGGTGGCTCGAGCGGCGTTCGCGCCGAGCACGGCCGGAGTCATTACAGGATGCGTGCCATCGATCACGCGCCGGCTCGTGCGGTGGCCGCGCCCACGCGCCGCTCCGCGGCGATGCCGGCGCGTCGCAGCCGCGCCGCCGCCCGGACCCGACCCGGGGCGCGCGGGTGCGGTCCGGACGGCCGGCGGTCAGGCGTGGACAGGCGCGGCCACCCGCGGTGAACCGAGGTGAGGCGGCGCCTGACGGCCGCTCGTGACGGCGTGTCACGCGGGCGAGGAATCGCGCCCCGGCGATAACGTGTCCGTCGCCCGGACACTGTGCGCTGACCGAGGCTGGCCGCGCATCGCCGGCCCGGACCGGGGCTGTCCGGGGCTGTCCGGAACCCTCCGGCGCGACGGTGTGGGCGCACCGCGCACCCGCCCGGCGCGGGCGGGTGTCCACACCCCGCCGGTGCCGACCGGAGGTTGCGCGGCGATGTAGGCCCGCCGCCTACGGCAACAGCGGCAATCCCACGGTGTCGGCGAGGCTGCGCCGCAGCGACGCGATCGTCCCCGCCGCCAGCCCGCGGGCGATGAACACCAGTGGGGTCCGGCGATCGCCGTCCGGCCAGGCCGGCAGCCGGCGCGCGGGGTGGATGACGTGCTGGACGCAGTCGATCACCAGCGGCCCGTCCTCGCCCTCGGCGTCGACCAGGCCCTTGACCCGCAGGAGCGCGGGGCCGTGCATCTCGGTCATGAGCCGGAGCCACAGGCCGAGCGGGCCCAGGCGGAGCGGGCGATCGAAGCAGGCGGTGAAGGTGGTGATGAAGCCGTGCCCGGTGGCGGCCCCGACCGCGGCCCCGATCCAGTCGGCGTCGGGCGCCGGCGCCAGCAGGACCTCGGGCGCGACCTCGCCGTGGGCGGCGTGGACGATCGGCGCCCCGGCGTTGCGGCCTCGCAGCGCGGCCTCCAGCGCCGCGATCGTCTCGGCGCCGGCCAGATCGGTCTTGGTGAGGACCAGGCGGTCGGCGAGCGCCACCTGCGCCGCGGCCTCGGGCTGGCGGGCCAGGGTGTCCTGGCCGAGCACGCCATCGACCACCGTGACGATGGCGCCGGCCTGGTAGCGGCGCGCCACCAGCGGGTGCTGGACCAGCGCCGCCACCACGCCGGTGGGATCGGCGAGCCCGGTGGTCTCGACCAGCGCCCGGGCGAAGCGGGGGATCTCGCCGCGGGCCGCCTGCGCCGCCAGCTCGACCAGGGCCCGCACCAGATCGCCGGCCACCGTGCAGCACACGCAGCCCGAGCCCAGCACCACGGCGTCGCCGCGGACGTCGCGCACCAGGTGGTGATCGATGGCGATGGCGCCGACCTCGTTGACCAGGATCGCGGTGTCGGCGAGCTCGGCCCGGCGGAGCAGGTGGGCCAGGAGCGTGGTCTTGCCGGCGCCCAGGAAGCCGGTGAGCACCGTCACTGGCACCGGGGGCACCGGGGGCACCGGCGGCACCG
>CAADGB010000267.1 GCA_900696455.1 uncultured delta proteobacterium | reverse complement strand
TCGGCGAAGGCGTCGCGTCGGTGCAGGGCAACGTCACCGGCAACGTCGCCGGCGCGGTCGGCTCCGTCACCGGCGCCGTCGGATCGGTCACCGGCAACGTCGGCGGCAACGTCAACGGCTCCGTCGGATCGGTCGCGGCCGGCGGCATCACCGCCGCGTCGATCGCGACGGGCGCCGTCGACGCGGATGCGATTGCTGCCGACGCCGTCGCGGAGATCCAGGCCGGGCTTGCCACCGCGGCGGCCGTCGCGGCGCTTCCCTCGAACGCGTCGATCGCCGATGCGGTGTGGGACGAGCCGATCGCCGGCCACCTCGGCGCGGGCTCGACCGGCGAGGCGCTCAACGCGTCCGGCGGTGGAGCGACGCCGTCGCAGATTGCCGCGGCCGTGTGGGACGAGGCGCGTGCTGGCCACGTCGCGGCTGGCTCGTTCGGCCAGGGCGTGGCGAGCGTCCAGGGCAACGTGACGGGCTCGGTCGCGTCGGTCACCGGCGCGGTCGGTTCCGTCGGCGCGGGCGGCATCACCGCGGCCTCGATCGCGGCCGACGCGATCACCGCGGCCAAGGTCGCGGCCGACGTCGGCACCGAGATCGCCGCGGCCGGCGACGTCACGCTCACCGCGGCGCACGGCGCTGGCTCGTGGGTCGGTGGTGGCGGTGGCGGCCCCACCGCCGCGCAGATCGCCGACGCCGTGCTCGAGGAGATCGTTGCCGACCACCACGCCATCGCCGGCTCGCTCGCCAATGCGATCACCCTCATCAAGGGCCTCGTCAACGGCAACGTGGTGCGCGACCAGTTCGTCTACGCGTCGGGGATGCTCACGTCGTGCCGCACGCGCGTCTTCCCCACGGCGGCCGACGCCATCGCCGGCACCAACGTCCTCGCCACGTTCACCGTCACCGCCACCAACGGCGTCGACGGACCCACCTCGTTCCGCTGCACCCAGGCCTGATGAGCTCCCTCGGTCAAGCAACGCTCGGCATCTGCGGAGGCGGAAACGCCCTCGCGCTGGCGACGCTTGGCCTGGTGCCGGCGCTCGTCGGCGAGGCGTCCGACGTCCCGCCGCTGCCGATCGAGGTCGTGATCGCGCGGCCAGCGCCGGCTCCGCGTGAGCCGACGAAGATGCCCAACCCGCGGCCGATCACGCCGGATCGCGACACCGACCTCCACCGCAACCCGCGGCCGTCGTGCTCGCTCGTCGAGTCGTTCGCCGGCCTCGTCGACGACATGCGCCAGATGGAAGTCGACCTCGGCCTGCGCTACTACGAGGTGTTCTCGGTCGTGGTGCGCTGGTCGGGCGGCGAGCGCGATCGAGGCACGCCCACCGTGATCAGCGAGAAGCCGTTCCTCCCGGTGCCCGAAGTCACCGGCATGGGAAACGTGGGGCGCGACCTCCGCAGCGCCGGCAACGTGCGCCGCGGCGAGATCTGGCTGCGCAAGCTGTCGCCCCGGTACTCCGAGGACGACATCGTGTTGCTGTTCCCGCGCGAGCTGCAAAGCAACGAGGAGCACTTCATCGAGGTGCGCGGCGACGCGCGCGACGGCTCGACGGTGCGGCGACGCTTCCACATCGCGGGCGAGCCCGAGCGCAAGCCGTTCGAGTGGCAGGTGCGATTGATCAAGCAGGACGAAGACCGCACGCGCGGAGGTCAGCCCCGATGACCGTGCGCGAGATCGAGCTGTCCGACTTCATCAAGCGCATGGCGTCGCTCGGCGGCGACGTCGAAGCGGCGGTGGTGCGCGGCCTACAATCGGCTGCGCATCGTCTCGACGGCTTCATCGCGCACGAGATCACGCACGCCGAGCCGTTCCCGGCCGTCGATCGCGGCGAGCTGCTCAACAGCCGCGAGGTCACCATGACGCCCAAAGGCGCCACGATGGCGGTGACGGCGCCGCACGCGCCCATGATCGAAGACGGCACGCGCCCTTTTCGACCGCCGTTCCAGCCGATCTACGAATGGCTGGTGCGCAAGAAGCTCGTCGACGAGAGCGAGGCCGGTGCGCGCGCGTGGGCCATCGTCAACAAGATCGCTACCGTCGGCATCGCGCCGCGCCACTTCATGGCCAAGGCGTTCGCTCGCATGGTGCAGGGCAAGTACGTCGGCCGCGAGGTCGGTCGTGAGCTCGAGGCGCTCGCCGAGCAACGCGGCAAAGGTCGACACGGCCCGGAGACGCGTCGCGGCACGGGGCTGCGCAACAAGAAAGGCGGTGCGTCGTGACGTTCGGTCGGCCGCTCCACGCGTCGCGCGTGTTCCCGCCGGCTACCGTCCAAGTGCTCGGCCCGCAGCAGGCGATCGCCGAGACCGTCGGCGAGTACCTCAAGTGCGCCGTGTTCCGCGTTCATGGTGGCGACACCGCCCAGGCGCGCGACTTCGTGCTCACCAACATCTTCCTCGAGTGGCCGGATCCGCGGAACGCGTTGCCGTACCCGTGCGCGTCGATCGAGGAGGCCACTGACACGTTCCACGAAGCGCAGATGCAGCCGCATCCCGTCGAGGAATCGATCGGCGTCTACGATTGCATGGTCGGCTACGAGCCCGACCCGTCCTTCCCCAAGACCGCCCTGTGGCGCACCGCCGAGGCGACGCTGGACCTCCAGGTCGACTTCTGGCTGTCGTCGAAGGCCGAGCGCATCGCCGTCGAGGCGCAGCTCGGTCACCTATTCAACCCCGGACAAGAGCGGACGGGGGTTCTCATTGGCGGGCATCCGAAGTACTATTCGCAACCAGTACGAGCCACCCTGCTCTCGACCCGTCAAATCGACGAGCAGGACACGGTCTACCCCAACGAGTTCCGCTTGATGACCATGATCCGCTGCGAAGTCGCAGTGGTCGACCTCCGAATCGCCGTCCTCCTCACGCCGCGTACGACGGTGGAGGCCACCGACCCCAACGACTGAAAGGACCCGAGCCATGACTGCCTTCATCCGCCGCTACCGCACCGCGCCCACGCCCGACCAGCTCACCGCGATCGAGCAAATCGCCATCCTCGACGGTGTGCCGACCACGCCGGTCACCGGCGCGGGCACCGGCACGCTGCTGCTCATCGGCGAGTTCGAAGACGGCGAGTTCAACGTCCCCACCGAAGTCTTCGGCGAGGATGACGAGGCCTTCAAGTTCGGCGGGTTCGGGTACACGTACGGTCAGACGCTGTACAACAACCCGTGTGCGCGCGTTCACATCGGCGAGCCGTGGAACGGCAACGCGTTCCTCAAGGGCAAGTACCTCAAGCCGCCGCGGAAGATCTGCGTCCGCGTCGACTCGTCGGTGGGCTCGGTTCGCTTCCAGCCGCTCGCGTCGCTGCGCACGAACGTCGGCCCGTTCATCCTCGCGGTCGGCCAGCAGCTCACCGTCGCGCCCGACGGTGGCGCGGGCGTCACCACCACGGCGATCAACGCGACCGCGGCGACCGACGCCGGCATCGCGTTCCCCGGCGGTGGCAACCTGTCGCTCTACGTCGGCGGCGAGCAGATCGGCGTGACGATCGACAACAACCCGGAGGTCATCGTCACCTTCCAGGCGGCCGACCAGACGGCCGCGCAGGTCGCCGCGCGCATCAACTCGTTCCTCGGCTACAACGCCGTCACCACCATCCTCGCCGGCACGGCGATCCAGATCGCCGGCATCGTGCTCGGCACGAGCGGCAAGGTCACGCTCCGCAACGTCGCCGGCACGCCGCTCACCAACATCGGCCAGGCGCCCGGCACCGTGAACGGCACCGGCAACGTGGCCAACCTCAACGCGGTCACCGCCACCGAGGTCGCGGCGCTCATCGATGCGCTCGCTGGCATCAACGCGACCGTCGACGCGTCGGGCGCTGTGGTCGTGTACTCGCCGACCGTCGGCACCGGCTCGGTGAACGTCACCGCGGGCGCGATGGCCACGGCGCTCGGCCTCACGGCTGGCGTCACCATCTCGGCGCTCGTCGGTCCGGCGACCACGATCCCCGCCGGATCGCGCGTGCGCACCGCGGGCGCGCTGGAGTGGGTCTCGATGCAGTCCATCGCGATCCCCGAGGGCACCGTCGCCGCGCCGAACCTCGCGTTCTACGAGTCCCCGATCCGCCCGGGTCTCGACAACGGCACCGCGGTCGGCACCGCCGCGGGCACCATCATCGTGCTCGTCGACATCCCGAGCGGGCGCATGTTCTCGGTGACGAACATCGACAACGTGTCGGCCGCGCTCGACGAGAACACGATG
>CAADGB010000266.1 GCA_900696455.1 uncultured delta proteobacterium | reverse complement strand
CGCCCATGCCGGGCGGCGGGCCGCCCATGCCGGGCGGCGGGTTGAACCCAGGTGGCGGACCGCCCGCACCCGGCGGCGGGCCGAACCCCGGCGGCGGGCCGCCCACGCCCGGCGGCGGACCGAACCCCGGCGGCGGACCGCCCGGGCCGGGCCCGGGGACGCCGGGCGGCGGGAAGCCGGGCGGCGGCGATGGCATGCCGGGCAGCGGGACGCCGGGCAGGTTGGCGGGACGCGGCGGCTGGGCGCTCAGGCCCGAGGTGTCCGCCATCAGCGTCTTCATCATGGCCATGTCACCGCCGCCCTTGGGCGCGGTGAGCTCGGCCCCACAGCCGAGGCAGAACTTGTAGTGGTCCTGGTTCTCTTTCCCGCACCGGTTGCAGACGATCATTCGAACCCCGAGGGTTTAGGGACGCGGGCGATCCTACACGATCTCGACGCGCAGGAGCTGCTGGCCCATGAACACGTAGTCGCCGTGATCGAGCAACCGCTCGCCGGCGATGCGGACGAAGGTGCCGTTCTTGGAGCCGAGGTCGGTCAAGACGAGCTTGCCGCCCGTCCACGCCACCTCGGCGTGGTGGCCGGAGATGAACGGGTCGTCCGGGAAGTCGACGTCGTTGCCCTCGCGGCCGATGCGCACCGCGCCGGTCGGCGAGCAGAAGGCGAGGCCGGCGTCGCCGCCGCGCAGGGTCTGGACCACGCGCAGGACCGCGCCGCGACGCGGGCTGGCGAAGAAGTAGGTGCCGTCCTCGATCGCCTCGTCGGGGACGTCGGGGACGAGCTCGGCGCGGAGCATCTGCTCGCCGACGAGGAACTGGGCGCCGGCGGCGAGCTCGACCGAGCCGGTGACCCGCACGAACACGCCGTTGGCCGAGGCCTCGTCGCGCACCACCAGCCGCCCGTCGCGGTAGAAGAAGTTGGCGTGGACCGGCGACAGGAACGGATCCTCGGCGAAGAGGATCGGGCAGTCGACGCGGCCGGCGAGGTGCTCGTCGCCGGCGAGGGTGAACGACACGCCGTCGAGACCGTCGCCGCGGATGAGCGTGAGCTTGGCGCGCGCGGCCTGGATCGCGCCGAAGAACTGGGTGCGCCGGCCGGGCTTGTCGGCGGCGGGCGCCGGGCGCGGGCGGGCGACGTCCATGCGCGCGCCGCAGTTGCCGCAGAAGCGGTTGCCGGGCAACACCGAGGCGTGGCACTCGGGGCAGGGGACGGCGGCCGCCGGATCGGGGCGCGCCGGCGGCCGGCTCGACGTCGGCGCGCCGACGCGGGTCTCCTCGTCGAGCGACAGCGTCGCCCCGCAGCGCGCACAGCGCGCCGAGCCCATCGCCGCGAGTGTGCTGCACTGGTCGCAGACCAGGCCAACGTCCATGCCCCGCCAGGATAGGACGTCCGGGCGATCGCCGTCAAACTTGCGAAAGCACGTTGTTTTCGTTCCCGCCGATCGGGCGGGTCAGGCGGCGGCGCCCGCGCGGGCCAGCGGCGGTCGAGGTCAGGGGGGCGGGGGCGGCGGGCGGCCGCCGGCGGCGGCCCGGACCGCGGGGTCGGGATCGCGACGGGCCAGCTCGGCGAGCCGCGGCTTCGCCCGCGGATCGCCGATGGCGCCGAGCGCGCGGACCACGCTGGCGCGCACCACGGGGTTGGTGTCCGCCGTGGCCTCGAGCAGCGCCGGCACCGCCGCGCCGGCGCGCAGCTCGCCCAGCGCCTGCGCCGCCGCGTCGCGGACGTAGGCCCACGGATCGCGCAGCGCGCCGATCAACGCGGGCACGTCGCTGGCGGCGCCGAGCTGGCCGAGCGCGATCGCCGCCTCCTGCCGGTCCTCGTAGTCGGCGGCGGCGAGCTGCGCGACCAGCGCCGCGCGCAGCGACGGCGGCAGGGGCCCGCGCCGGGCCAGCGTCACCACCGCGCGGGCGGCGGTGGCACGGACCAGGTGCGACGGCGCGGCGAGCGAGCGCTCGATCACCGCCGCGGCCTCGGGGCCGCCGATCTTGGCGGCCACCGCCAGCGCGCGGGCGGCGACCTTGACGTCGTCGTCGCCGACCCGGGCGATGACGTCGGCGGCGATGGCGCGGCCGATCAGCTCGAGCGCGGCGGCCACCGCCGGCGCCGGGGCCGCGCCGGTGATCGCGCCCAGGCCGAGCCCGTCGTCGCCGGCGTCGAGGTCGGTGAGGACCGACAGCGTCTCGTCGCGGTGGCTGGCGAGGCTGGCGCGGATGGCCTGGGCGATCGCGGCCTCGTGGCCGACCAGGGCGGTGGCCGGGATGGGCGCGGGCTCGAGCTCGCCGGGCAGCTCGCGCACCAGCGCCGCCAGGTCGAGCTTGCCCGCGCGCATGGGGTAGCTGGTGACGTCGGGCAACGCCGCCGCCGCGCGCCGGGCCTCGCCGCCCAGCCGGGCGATCGCCCACGCGATCGTCGCGCGATCGCCGCCGACGCGGCGGAAGTACGCCGACCACAGGGCGGGCAGGGCGCGGCGGTCGCCGAGCTCGCCCAGCGCCCACGCCGCCACCCGCTGGGTCTCGCCGGCGTTGTCGGCGAGCGCGGCCTCGAGCGGCGTCCGCGCCGCCGCGCCGTCGTCGGCGAGGCCGAACGCGCAGGCGGCGCGGACCAGATCGGGGGTGCGGGCGTGGAGCGCGCGCTGGGCGACCGCGGCGCGGGCGCGGCCGTCGCCCAGGCGGCCCAGCCCGAGGCACGCCAGCGCCGCCACGCTCGGCCGCGCGTCCTCGAGCGCGCCCAGGAGCGCGGGCAGCGCGCGGGCGTCGGCGGCGCGGCCGAGGGTGTAGACCGCGGCCTCGCGCACGGACACGTCGGCGTGGCGGGTGAGCGGCAGGGTCTCGGACACGGTGCGCGGATCGCCGAGGCGGCCGGCCGCCACCAGCGCGGCGACCCGCGCCTCGAGATCGAGCGACGGGGTCAGGGTGCCGACCACGCGCGGGGCGCCGGGATCGACCGGCGCCGGCTCCAGCTTCGCCACGCGCACCAGCGGCAGCGCCGCCGCCGGGTTGCCGAGGTGGCCGAGGACCGCCACCGCGATCGCGCGCTGCGCCGGGTCGCTCTCGTCGGCGAGGGCGTCGAGCAGCGCCTTCATGCCGCCCCGGCCCAGCCGCTCGAGCTCGGCGCGCGCGGCGGCGCGGACCTCGGGCGGGCCGCGGCGCGAGCGCTCCTCGAGCGGACCGACGTAGTGATCGTAGAGCTCGACCAGGATGCGGCGGTAGACCGGCTTGTGGGCGAGGATCGTCGACAGCGGCGCCACCACCTTCTCGAGCTCGCCCAGCGAGCCTTCGGCCTCGGCGAGGACGATCGCGCGCTTGCCGGCGCGCACCAGTTGCTCGTCGTCGGTCGACTGGCGGAGCACCCGCCGGTAGAGCTCGATGGCCTTGTCGTGGTGGTTGAGCAGGTCGTAGATGTCGGCCAGCTCGAAGTGGGCCTTGAAGTTGCGCGGGTCGAGCGCGATCGCCTGCTCGTAGTTGCGCGCGGCCTCGGCGAAGTTGTTCATCTCGAAGTAGCGCTCGGCGAGGCGGGTGTAGGCGACCGGGTCGTTGGGGCTCTTGGCCAGCGCCTTCTGCGCCCACAGGATGGCCTCGTCGTCGCGGCGGGCCTTGGTCATGATCTCGGCGATCTGGCCGTAGACCTCGCGCTCGCGGGCCGGGGCCAGGGCCGCCAGCCGCTCGAGCTTGGCGATCGCCTTGTCCCACTGCTGGACCGCGGTGTAGGCCTTGACCAGCTCCTGGATCGTGTCCTGGTCGTCGGGGGCGAGCTGGTGCAGCCGCTCGAGGGTGGCGCGGTGCTCGGCCTTCATCGACCGCGTCGGGTGCTCGTAGTACGCGGCGAGGAAGTGGCCGGCGTCGAGGTCGGGCGGGGTCTTGCGGAAGGCGACCAGCCAGCGATCGACGTGTTCGCGGGCGCGGCGGCCGCTGTCCCAGCGCATGAGCACGGCGACGATGCGACGGCGGGCGTCGCGCCGCGCCGAGCGATCGCTGGGCTTGGTCCACAGCGCCAGGGCCTGCTCCCAGTCGGCGATGGCCTCGGCGAACTGCTTCTGGCGCTCGTGGAGCTGGGCCCGGCCCTTGTACAGCTCGGGGTTCTTGGGCTCGAGCTTGAGGGCGCGCGCGTAGTAGACCAGGCCCTCGGCCGGGGCGTCGTGCGCGGCGAGCACGTCGGCGAGGCGGGCGTAGCCGGCGGCGGTGCGGGTGTTGGCGATGCGCTTCCAGGTCGCCATCGCCTTGTCCTTCTGGCCGCGCTGGTAGTACTGCTCGCCGAGCGTGACCAGGTGGGCGGGGTCGTCGGGCTCGAGCCGCGCCAGGCGCTCGAGGGCGGCCAGCGCCAGGTCGTCCTTGCCCCAGCGGAGGTAGAGGTCGGCGATCGCCGACTGCGCGCCGGCGTCGCCGGGGAAGCGGCTCTCCATGCGGCGCAGGGTCTCGAGCGCCTTCTTGTCGGCGCCGCTGCGCCAGTAGCGCTCGGCGAGCTCGATCTGGAAGCGGGCGTCGCCGGGCGCCACCCGCACCACCACCTCGAACTGGGCCAGCGCCTCCTGCTCGCGGCCCACCGCCTCGAGGAGCTGGATGAGCCGGCGCTGGGTCTCGAGCTCGTGGGGGGCCTTGCCCACCGCCTTCTTGTAGGCGGCGACCGCCCGGTCCTGGGCGCCGGTCTCCTCGTAGAGGCGGGCCAGGGTGTCCCACTCGAAGTGGCCGCGGCGGCCCTCGGGCCACTCGCGCTCGTAGTGCTCGACCAGCTCGGGCAGGGTCTGCTTGCGGCGGTGGATGTCGACGATGCGGGCGGTCAGCTCGACCTCGAGGTAGTAGCCGCGCGGCACCAGCTTGATGGCGCGGCGGTAGGCCGCGATCGCGAGCTGATCGTCGCCCTTCTGCTCGAGCGCCTGGCCCAGGCGCGCCACCACCTCCACCCGGCGCGCCGGATCGCCCGCCAGCCGCTTCTCGGCGTCCTCGTAGACGGCGATGGCGTCGTCGTGGCGGCCGGCGGTGACGAGGGCGTCGCCGAGCTCGAGGCGGAGCGCGGCGTTGCCGGGATCGAGCGCGATGTACTGCTCGAAGTAGCGGCGGGCGCCGTCGACGTCCTGGGCGGCGAGGGCGAGATCGGCCAGGGCGCGCAGCGCCCTCATCCGCACCGGCTTGCCGGCGCCGGGGGCGGCGAGGGCGCGATCGAAGGCGACCCGGGCCTCGGCTGGCTTGCCGGCGGCGCGCAGGAGCGCGCCGAGCTCGAGCGAGACCGCGGCGTCGTCCTTGAGCGCGGCGGCGCGCTCGAGGTGGGTGAGGGCGGCGGCGTCGTCGCCCTGGCCGCGCGCGATGCGGCCGAGGACGACCAGCGTCGCCCAGTCGTCGGGCTTCCTGGCGAGGGCCGCCTCGTACTCGCCGCGCAAGAGCGCCACCGTGCGGTAGCGCCGGTACATCGTCAGGAGCTTCGCCAGGGCGTCGGCGTCGCTCGGGTTGCGGGCGAGGATGCCCTTGAGCCGGGCCACCACCGCCTTGTCGAACGGGTCGCGGGTGACCGACCAGTCGTCACCCTGGGCGACGGCGGTGGCCGGCAGCGCCACGGTGACGGCGGCGACGGCGGCGGCGGCCACGACGGCGGCGGCGGTTCGGCGCATCCTCGCCGACTATAGCGCGCGAGGGGCCGCCGCGCCGCCCCGGGCGCGGCGGGGGCAGAGCGTGTGAAGGCACCACCCGCTCCGGTCGATCGGTCGGTCCCGGCGAGGGCGCCGGTATCGACCTGACGCGGCGCCGATCAGGCCGCGCCGCGGATGCGGGCGAGCAGGCCACCGAGCTGGCTGCGCCGGCTCTCGACGCAGTAGTCGCGCAGCGCGCGGGCGTGGAGCTGGGCCATGGCGACGAAGCGCACGCCGATGCCGGTGGCGAGATCATCGCCCTTGCGGTAGCAGACCTCGCCGCGCGCCCAGATCGTGTCGGGCTGGCCAGGCAGCTCGATCTCGATCGCCAGCGGGGTGCCGGGCGCCGGGGCGCGGCTCGAGACCGCGTGCAGGCGGACCCCGGTGTCGCTCAGATCCTCGGCGAGGGCGCGCACCGGCCGGTCGCGGACGTACGAGGTGAGCATGGTCGAGAACGGGATCCGGTAGCCGAGGCGGCGGTCGCGCATGGCTGCTCCTGGGTGTGACGATGTAGGTCTCGATCGTACCCAGGTGGAGCGTGGGGGCCAGTTTTCTGGTGTTTCTGGCACGATGTCCGCGATGTCCGTGGTGACCGAGCCGTTTCCCTGGCACACCCTGCCGGCCGCCAGCCGGGTCGCGTCGCGGCTGGCGGCGTGGCTCGGCGCCGCCCGGAGACCGAGGGGCGGGCTGCTGGACGGCCTGTCGCTGTTGCGGATCGACGAGCTCGGCGCGGCCGAGGTCGGCCGGCGGCTGACCGAGCCGAGCGCGGTGGTGGTGCCGGTGCGCCGCGGCGCCCGCGAGGCGGTGGTGCTCGTCCCGTGGCGGCTGTGGCGGGCCGCGGTGGCGACGCTGCTCGGCGGCGACGACGAGCTGGCGGCGCTCCGTCCGCCCACGCTGGCCGAGCGCGCGCTGGTGGCCGGCGCCGTCGCCGAGCTCCTCGCGCGCGCCGACGTCGCCGGCGAGGTCGAGCTGGGATCGTCGCCGCTCGAGCTGCCGGCGCCGGTGGTGCTCGTCGAGCTGGCGGTCACGGCGCCCGTCCCGGGGGTGCTGGCGATCCTGGTGCCGGTGCAGCCGGGCATGCCGGCGCCGCCGCCGCGACCGCTCGGCGAGCTGCTCGGCGCCCGCGGCGGACGCCTGCCGGCGGTGACCGCGGCGGTGGCGCTGGCCCGCGGGGCGATCCGGGCGTGGGGGGCGGCGGCGGTCGGCGACGTGGTGGTGGTGGGGCCGCCGGCCGCGGTCCTGCTGGTGGGGCGCGGCGCGATCGCCGTGGTGCTTGACGGCGCCCGCGGCGGGGTTACCGTGCTGGCGCCGGACGAGAGGAACACGATGCCCGGCGACGACCTCGCGCACGATCTCCCCATCCCGCTGGCCATCGTGGCCGGCGACGTGACCCTGTCGGCGCGGGCGCTGCTCGAGCTGGCGCCGGGGCAGGTGCTGACGCTCGGGCGCCCGCTCGGCGGCCCCGTCGAGCTCCGCGCCGGGACGCGCTGCCTGGCCCGGGGCGAGCTCGTGACCATCGACGGCGAGCTGGGCGTCCGCCTGACCGAGCTTGTCGAGGCGTCGCCCGCCGTGGTAGCCACCAGCGGATAAACGCCATGCCAGTCTACGAGTATCACTGTACTGCGTGCGGTCAGGACTTCGAGTACGAGCACCGCATGAGCGACCCCCGCAAGACCGTGTGCGAGGCCTGCGGCGGCGCGCTCGAGCGGCTGATCTCGAGGACGTCGTTCAGCTTCAAGGGCGGCGGCTGGTACAAGGACCTGTACGCGTCGAGCAAGCCGGGCGCGGCGAGCGGCGACGGCGGCGGCGCGACGACCTCGGGCGACGGCGCCACGTCTGGTGGAGGCGCGGGAGGCGCGGGAGGCGCGGGAGGCACGGGAGGCACGGGAGGCACGGGAGG
>CAADGB010000265.1 GCA_900696455.1 uncultured delta proteobacterium | reverse complement strand
TCGAGCACGCGGCGGATGACGTCCTCCGAGGTGATCTCCTCGGCCTCGGCCTCGTAGGTGATGACCACCCGGTGGCGCAGGACGTCGTGGGCGATGGCCTTGATGTCGTCGGGCGTGACGTAGGGCCGGTGACGGAGGAAGGCGTGGGCGCGCGCCGCCACCGCCAGGCACAGGGTGGCCCGCGGCGAGCCGCCGTACTCGATGAGGGGGGCCAGCTCGTGCAGGCCGTAGGCCCGCGGGTCGCGGGTGGCGTGGACGAGGTGGACGATGTAGTCGCGGACCTTGTCGTCGATGTAGACGTGGCCGACCACGCGCCGCGCCGCGCGGATGTGCTCGACCGTGCACACCTCGCGCGCCTCCGGGACCTCGGGCGCGCTCATCAGATCGAGCATGGCCCGCTCCTCGGTCGCGGTCGGGTACGTGACCTTGATGAGGAGCATGAAGCGGTCGAGCTGGGCCTCGGGCAGGGGGAAGGTGCCCTCCTGCTCGATCGGGTTCTGGGTGGCGAGGACCAGGAACGGGTCGGGCAGGCGGTGGGTGGTGTCGCCGATCGTGACCTGCCGCTCCTGCATCGCCTCGAGCAGGGCCGACTGGACCTTGGCCGGGGCGCGGTTGATCTCGTCGGCGAGGACCAGGTTGGCGAACAGCGGCCCCTTCTTCTGGGTGAAGGTCGCCGTCTGCATGTTGTAGATCGTGGTGCCGGTGATGTCGGCGGGCAGGAGGTCGGGCGTGAACTGGATGCGCTGGAACGTCGAGTTGATGGTGCGGGCCAGGGTCTTGACGGTCAGGGTCTTGGCCAGGCCCGGCACCCCCTCGATCAGGCAGTGGCCGCTGGTGAGCAGGCCGATGAGGATGCGCTCGATCATCTCGGTCTGGCCGATGACGACCTTGCCCACCTCGGCGGTGACCTGGTCGACGAAGGCGCTCTCGCGCTCGACCATCGCCGCCAGCTCGCGCAGGGCGCCGTCGAGGACGGCGGGGCCGGCCGCGGCGGGGGCGGCGGCGCCGGCGGCGAGCCCGGCCTCGGCCAGGGCGCCGGCGGGCGCGGCGGCGACCGGCGCGGCCTCGGCGCCGGTGGGGAGGGCGGCGGGCGGCGCAGGATCGACCAGCGTGTCCATGGACCCCGACGATGTCACGGATCGCGGGGCCGCGCATCCGTGTCCCCGACCCCTACCCCTCCCCCGGCCGCTGCCCTTACCCTGGGGGCATGTCGGATGCCGATTCGAAGGACGGTCGCGGCGACGCCGGGCGCGAGCCGCCGCAGGCGCTCGACCCGGTCGACTTCTCCACCCACGTCCTGTCGCTGGCGTCCTCGGCGATGGTCGCCCTCGGCCGGATGCCGGCGCCGTCGGGCGCGACCCTGGCCACCGACCTCGACACCGCCCGCTACCTGATCGACGTGCTCGGCATGCTCGAGCTCAAGACCCGGGGCAACCTCGACGACTCCGAGAGCAAGCTGCTGCAGAGCCTGCTCTACGACCTGCGGGTGGCGTTCGTCGACGCGACCGCCGCGGCGAAGAAGGCGTAGGCCCCGGGTGCGGCGCGCCGCCCTCCTCGCCGTCGCCGTCACCACCGCCCTGGTCGCCGCGGCGCTGGCCGGCTGCCGCGCCCGCCCCGACGGCGGCGACGCCGGGGCCGCCGCGGTGGTCCCGGTCGGCGACGACGCCGGCCGTCCGGCCCGCGTCCTCTACCCGGCGGCGCCGAGCTCCTTCGTCGAGCTGGTCCGCGACGGCCGCGCCGCGGTGGTCTCGATCCACGCCGCCACGCCGGTCAAGAGCGGACCGGCGGCGATGTTCCCGGGCGCGCCCCCGACCTCGAGCGACACCGCGCTGGGCACCGGCTTCCTGATCGAGGCCGGCGGCGCCCACGTCCTGACCAGCGACCACCTCCTCGCCGACGTCGGCGAGCTGCGGATCGCCCTCGCCGACGGCAGCGCCCACCCGGCGCGGATCGTCGGTCGCGATCCCCGCCTCGGCCTCGCCGTGCTCGCCGTCGACGCCCCCCGCCTGCCGACCCTGCGCCTGGCCGACTCCGATCAGGTCGAGGTCGGCGAGTGGGTGGTCGTGCTCGGCAACCCGTTCGGCGACGAGGTCACCGCCGCCGCCGGCCTGGTGTCGGCGACCGGCCGCGACGCCGCCGGCTCGGTGGTCGCGGGCAGCGCGCTGGGCTTCCGCGCCTACCTGCAGCTCGACGCCCGCGTCCACCGCGGCAACACCGGCGGCCCGGTGCTGTCGACCGCGGGTGAGGTCATCGGCCTCGCCCTCGCCACCGCCGACCGCCCCACCGAGCTCTCGTTCGCGATCCCCGCCAACCGCATCCGCGACGCGCTACCCCAGCTCCAGAAGTACGGCCGCGTGCAGCGGTCGTGGGCCGGGGTGTGGGCGCGGCCGGTCACCCGCGACCTCGCGACCCAGCTCGGCCTGGCGAAGATCGCCGGCGCCCTGGTCACCCGCGTCGAGCCGGCGTCGCCGGCCGCCCGCGCCGGGCTCCGCGCCGGTGACGTGATCCAGGCCTGGGACGAGCGCGCGGTCGACCACCGCAACCTGCCGCTCCTGATCGCCGCCGCGCCCGCCGGCCGGCCGGTGCAGTTGCTGGTGTGGCGCGATCGCGCCGAGGTCGCGATCGCCCTGGTGCCCGAGCCGATGCCGGAGTGAGCGGCGTCGCGGTCGGTCCCGACGCGGCCTGCCGCCGCCGCGCCGCGCCCGCGGCGGCGGCGCCGCCGCGCGTGGGAAGGAATCAGGCCCCGGGCTGGAGCCAGCGGGCGTCGACGGTCTTCTCGCCCACCGAGGTGAACGCCACCACCACCCGGCGCTGCCAGCCCGCGCCGCGCGAGGCCACCACCGTCCCGGCGCCGAACGCGGCGTGGCGGACCGCGGCGCCGGGCGAGAACGGATCCACGTCGACGCCCTCGAGGCCGTCGCCGCCCGGGCCGCCCGCCAGGTCGGCGTCGACGTCGACGCTGGGCACGTCGTCGTCGCCGGGCCTCTGGTCGAGCTCGTCGCGGGCCGGGCGCCGCGGCCGCGGCGGTCGGGCCGGGACCATCGCCGCGCCCGGCCCCGGGCCGGGCCGCACCCGCAGCGCCCGCGGCGGCAGGGCGAAGCAGCGCTCGGGCAGGTCGTCGAGGAAGCGCGACGGCACCTGCTGCTTGATGTCGCCCCACACCCGCCGCACCCGCGCGCTCGACAGGTACAGCTTCTTGCGCGCCCGGGTCAGCGCGACGTAGGCCAGGCGCCGCTCCTCCTCGAGCGCGGCCTCCTCGTCGATCTCGGCCCGCGCCCGCAGCGACGGGAACAGCCCGTCCTCGAGCCCGCACAGGAACACCAGCTCGAACTCGAGGCCCTTGGCCATGTGGATGGTCATGAGGGTCACGGTCTCGCCCCGGCCGTCCTCCTCGTCGGCCGCCCCCGACAGGGCGATCCGCTCGAGCAGCTCGGCCAGGTTGCCCTCGCCGCCCGACTCCTCGTCGTAGTCCGAGGCGACGTTGACGAGCTCGGCCAGGTTGCGGATGCGATCGCCGTCGTCGTCGCCCTCGAGCCAGGCCCGGTAGCCGCTCCGCTCCACGACCTGGATCGTCAGCTCGGCCAGCGACGCGCCGCCGGCGGCGACCGCGGCCAGGCCGTCGATCAGCTCGACGAAGGCCGCCAGCTTCTTGCGCGGCCCCGGCCCCAGGGCCCCGCCCCCGCGGGCGACGTCGCGGGCGGCGGCGAGCAGGCCCTCGCCGCGGGCCCGGGCGTGGGCGCGCAGCTTGTCGACCGAGGCCTCGCCGATGCCGCGCGGCGGCACGTTGACCACCCGCTCGAAGGCGCTGTCGGCGTTGGGGTTGGCGCACAGCCGCAGGTAGCCGATCACGTCCTTGACCTCGCGCCGCTCGAAGAAGGCGGTGCCGCCGACGACCTTGGGCTCGAAGCGGTAGCGGCGGAGCTGCTCCTCGAGCGCCCGGCTCTGGGCGTTGGTGCGGTAGAGGATGCAGGCGTCACCCGGCGAGCAGGCGCCGTCGTCGACCAGGCCGCGCAGGGTGCGCGCCACCCAGTCGGCCTCGCCGCGGTCGTCGCCGGCCTGGTAGTAGTCGATGGGGTCGCCGCCGCCGTGCTCGGTCCACAGCGCCTTGCCCCGGCGATCGAGGTTCTTCGCGATCACGGCGTTGGCGGCGTCGAGGATCACGCTGGTCGAGCGGTAGTTCTGCTCCAGCTTGATCTCGCGGACGTCGGGGAAGTCGCGGTCGAAGTCGAGCAGGTTGCGCGGCTCGGCGCCGCGCCAGGCGTAGATCGATTGATCGTCGTCGCCGACCACGGTCAGGTTGCGGGTGGCCTCGGACAGCGTCCGCACCAGCTCGTACTGGACCAGGTTGGTGTCCTGGAACTCGTCGACCAGGACGTGGCGGAAGCGGGTGCGCAGGTGGTCGCCGGCGACCGGGTGGCGGCTCAGCTCCAGCGCCTTGACGATGAGATCGCCGAAATCGACCGCGTGCTCGCGCGCGAGCTGCTGGGCGTAGGCCGGGGCCAGCACCTTCATGGCGTCGTCGAGCGGCGAGCCGACCTCGACCTTGGCCGGATCGAGGCCGCGGTTCTTGGCCCAGTCGAGGCGGCTGGACACCGAGCGCGGCGAGACCTCGTCCTCGAGGCCGTGGGCCTTGAGCAGGGCCTTGATCGTCTTCTGCTGGTCGTCGTCGTCGAAGATCAGGAAGTCGGGGGGCAGGCCGATGAGCTCGCCGTGACGGCGCAGGAGCCGGGCGCAGGTGGCGTGGAAGGTGCCGATCCACATCGGCCGCACCCGGTCGCCGAGCAGCTCGCCCAGGCGGTGGCGCATCTCGCCCGCCGCCTTGTTGGTGAAGGTGACCGCCAGGAGCTGGTGCGGCGGCACCCCGCGCGCCACGAGCTGGGCGATGCGGTGGACCAGCACCCGGGTCTTGCCGGTGCCGGCCCCGGCCAGGACCAGGAGCGGGCCGTCGCCGTGCTCGACGGCGGCGCGCTGCTCGGGGTTGAGCGGGGCGGCCATCGCCTGCTCTTAGCACGGCCGCCTGATCGGCACCGTGCCCGCGCCGGGTCCTGCCGCGCGCCGCCCGCGCCGGCCGCCGCCGGCGACGCCACCTGCCGCCGCGCCGGGCCGGGCCGGCTCCGGACGCACGAACGCCCGCGCACCAGGCAGGTGGGCGGGCGTCCAGGGCCGCGAGGGTCCCGCGGAGACGACGAGCCGCGGCTCAGAAGGTCAGGCGAGCGCCGAGCTGGACCGCCAGCGGCGAGTAGCGGGCCGTGGTGTTGCCGAAGTTCGGGTTGCGACGGATCGGGGTCGTGGTCTCGCCGCCGTTGGACAGGGCGTTCTCCTTGGCCCAGATGAGATCCTCGTAGGTGCCGTTGGAGATCGGGTTGGTCGCCGAGAACACCGTGTACGCATCCGAGACGCCAGCCACGCCCTGGTCGTTGAAGACGTTGAAGATGTCGGTGTAGACCTCGAACTCCATGTTGCCCTTGAGCTTGCGGGCGTAGCCGACGTGGAGGTCGAGCCCGGTCTCGAACTGGGTCCGGCCGATCGTGCCGCGCGGCAGGAGGAACGACTCGTTGGGGCCGTACAGCCAGTGGCGGCCCAGCGCCTGGCGGGGGGTGCCCGACAGGGCGCGGATGCGGGCGCCGGTGGTGAGCTGGCCGGCCTGCTTGAGGTCGAACTGGTAGTAGCCGTCGAGCTTGATGTAGTGCGGGCGATCCTGGGGCAGCGGACCGTAGCGGTTGGCGAGCAGCTCGATCAGGTCGTACTGCGACGAGATGTTGGGATCGACCTGGCCGTTGTCGTACGAGATGAGGCCGGGGAAGTTGCCGCGGGTCTTGGAGTACGTGTAGCTGCCCTGCATGTAGAGGGCCTTCGAGAAGCGGCGGGTGAGCGTGAACTGCAGCGCGTCGTAGTTGCGGGCCGGCTTGTCGAAGACGCGGATCCCCGTGAACTGGTTCATCAGGTTCTGCAGCCGCTGGCGCTCGGCCGGATCGTCCTCGCTGTCGATGCGGGCCTGGAGCTTGGCCTGCTCGCCGTCGTCCCACTCGCCGGGGTTGGCGATGATGTAGGTCGCGGCGCCGTCGGTCGAGACGTCCTCGATCACGCGGCCGAGGTAGCGGTTCTGGTACGCGATGCCGAGCTTGAGGTCCTCGGCGAGCTCGTACTCGACGCCCAGGATGCGCTCCTCCATGTACTGCGGCTTGATGCCCGGCGCCACCAGGGTGCCGTTGATGCCGATGATGTCGTTGGCCCCGCCGCCGCTGGTCGGGCAGCCGTTGCCGCTGGGGCCGCCGTAGCCGTCCACCGGCGCGCCGCAGTTGGCGTAGTCGTAGACCTGACGGTAGAAGACCTCGCCCGCGAACGACCGCGAGTTGATGTTCATCGGGATCGACTCGTAGAACCGGCCCCAGTGGGCGTAGACCTTGGAGCGACCCTCCTTGGTCCAGTCGTAGAGGATGCCGAGGCGCGGCGCCCACATGTTGGTGAGCGTCATCGCGTTCTTGCCGTAGGGCTCGCGGGTCAGCGGCTCGATCTCGTCGCGCAGGTGCTCGGCGAAGCGCAGGCGCTGCTCCTCGTACCGGATGCCGGCGTTGAGGGTCAGGTTGGGGCGGATCTGCCACGAGTCACGCAGGTAGGCCGCCCAGTTGACGGTCTGGCCCTGGACGGTGGCGCCCTCGCCGGTCTGGCCGATGAAGCGGCACGGCTGGTTGACCGCCATCTGGGCGCCGCTCGGGGTGTAGGGGCAGACCTGATCGTACTTGGGATCGGTCGTGCCCAGGGGCGCGACCTGGATCCAGCGGCTGGTGTAGATCTGCGAGCGGTCCGGGTAGTTCTGGAAGAACACGCCGCCGGTGAAGGCGCGCTGTTCGTCGAGCCGGTTGTCCTCGACGTCGATGCCGGCCTTGATCTCGTGGCTGCCCACCGCCTTGACGCGCTGGGTGACCGACAGCTTGGCGGCGTAGCGGTTGTCCTGGTCGTCGATGACGCTGCCGAGGCCACCGACGCGGTAGCCGTGACCGACGCGATCGGGGCAGTTCTCGATGAGCGGGTACGGGTCGCCGGCGTCGTTGTCGGTGCAGCCGGCCAGGGTCGAGGCGTCCTCGTAGCCGAGGTTGGCCCAGGTGCCGAGGTTGCCGAAGATGAGGACCTCGTAGGGGGTGGTGCCGGCCTGGGCGTACTTCGGCGTCAGCTTGATGCCGTCGCGGTGCCAGCCGACCACGGCCTCGACCTCGGTCTTGTTGTCGTTGAACTTCGAGGTCCACTTGGCCGCGATGTCGGAGGTCAGGCCCGAGAACTCGTACTCGCCCGACTGCGGCAGGCCATAGGTGGCGGGCGCGCTGCTCATGCTGGGCACGGCGTTGGCCGTGAACTGGCCCTGGTGCTCGGGGCGCAGCGCGAAGTTGACCTTGCCCAGCATGTAGGCACCGCCGCCCTGGGCGTACAGGTTCCGCCGCGACAGCTCCTCGAACAGGGTGAAGCCGGTCTCGGGATCGACGTCGGCGACGCCGTCGGCGTAGCCGCCGCTGGCCATCGAGCGCGGATCGCACTCGGACAGCGCGCCCGAGGGGAGCTGCTGGCGGCAGTCGGTGCGGCGCTTGGTGGTGCGGGTGATCTTGGTGCGCGACCAGGTCGGGGCCAGGCCGACCGCGAACCACATCCGGTCCTTGATGATGGGGCCGGACACCACGAAACCGCCGTCGATCGAGTAGTCAAGGTTGCCGATGGTGTCGATCGAGGCACCCTCGAACGGCGTGAACTCGCGCTCGGCGACCAGGAGGCCGGGGCGGCCCGAGACGAAGATCTCGCCCTTGAGCGTGTTGTCGCCGGTGATCGTCACCACGTTGATGACGGCGCCGGTGGCGCGGCCGTACTCGGCGTTGTAGCCGCCGGTGATGACCTCGATCTCCTGGATGAAGTTGTTGATGACCGGCGAGCCCGAGGTGCCATAGCGCAGGCCGGTGGTGTTGACGCCGTCGACGTAGTACTGGTTCTCCAGCGACGTCGAGCCCGAGAACGCGACGCCGAGGCCGTCGCCCTGCGAGCCGGCGGCGGCGCCGAGCGTGGACTCGAACGTCCGACCCGGGACCGGGATGTTCCGGGTGTACTCCTGATCGATCGTGATGCCCTGGGTGGTCGACGTCGGGTCGATCGCCGGCGGCTTGTCCTCGATGACGATGGTCTCCTGGACCGCCGCCGCGGTGTTGATCTTCTGGAAGACCGGGGTGGTCTTCGAGACGCCGACCTTGATGCCGGTGCGCTCGATCGTGGTGTCGCCGAAGAAGAAGGTCACCAGGTAGTCGCCGGGCTGGAGCCCGGTGATCCGGTAGGTGCCGTTCTCCTCGGTGATCGCGGTCTGCGAGGCGGCGCCCGAGGTGGCGACGACGGTGACGCCGGCCAGCGGCTCGCCGCTGGCGGTGTCGGTGACGACGCCCTGGATCGAGCCGGTCGTGCCCTGGGCCTGGGCGGGGCCGGCGGTGAGCGCGGCGCCCGCCGCCGCCCCGGCGCCGAGCGCGGCGGCGAGGAGGAGCTTGGAGGTGCGGAAGGTGTTCATGGTCGGCTCCGCAGTTGGCGGTGGTGAACGAGAAGCTCACCGGAGCGGGGAGCGGCTTGCCGAAGGTGTCGGTCAGGTTGGCGAACGTCACGGTGACGGTGGTGGCCGCGGCGAAGTCGGTCGCCGAGGTCAGCGTGATCGAGTTGCCGTTGGCCGACAGGGCCGCGGTGAAGTCGGTGCGGGCGGTCGTGCCCTCCATCACCGTGAACGAGCCCGCCACGCTGGCCGGGGCCAGGGCGGTGCTCCAGAAGGCCTGGATCCGGGCCGGGCTGCGCGGCACGCCGGTGCCGCCGTCCTCCGGCGACGACGAGGTCATGCGCATGACCTCGGTGCCGAAGGTCAGGCGGCTGAGATCGCCGGGAGCGCAGTCGGCCTTCGGGTCGCCGCCCTCGGGGGCGCAGATCTGGATGCCGTCCTTGTCGACGACGTCGGGCGCGAAGGCGATCGTGCACGAGGCGCTGGTGGGCAGCCGACCCTCGTTGAGGGTGCGCAGGATGAGGGCGGGGCCGAGCGACGACTCGGGCGAGCGACCGGCGGGCACGAGCTGGTTGCCGGCCGGCTGCCAGAACGACTGCTCGAGGTTGAGCGGCACCTCGACGCCGTCGCACAGGATCCGGACCTGGCCGTCGATCATGCGGGTGTTGTCGGGCGAGCCGTTCTCGTCCTCGTCGAGGACGCCGCACGGCCGGCCGTTCTCCATGCACACCGCGTAGCGACCGCCGCACAGGCCGCCGAGCAGGTCATCGGCGGCCGAGCAGTTGGCGATGTCGTCGGGGTCGGCGCCGAGCGGCACGCGCGAGAAGCCGCCGGGCACCACGCAGGCCTCGGTCTGCGAGAGCTGGCGGGTGCGGCAGGCGATCTCCTCGAGCGCGTTGCCGACCAGGAGCTCGTCGAAGACGACGCGGATGGTCTGGTCGTTGGCCGCCGCCGTGGTGGTGGCGTGGGTCCGGCTCTCCGGCACGTTGGGGTGGGTGCCGAAGGCGAGGATCGTGCTGATCCGCAGGTTGCCGGTGGCGTCGGGCGCGAGCTCCTTGAGGATGAGCTGCTGCACCTTGGGCGGGCCCTCGGGATGAAGCCCGGTGGCGGTCTCGGGTGTCTCGCACCCGACCGTCGCCGCGAGGAGCGCGGCGAAGGCGAGCGAGAGGGTCGACCTGCTGAGGTTTGCCATGTTCTGTCTGCTCCGTCGCAAAGCTCTGGGAGTTGCCCCGACTGCGACCGCGCTCGAAGTGAGCGCAACCGCTCGAAAAAACCGTTGGTTCTTACTGAATGCTCTCACCCCGTGTCAAGCACATCCGAGCATGGTTCCCCACATGCCCTGCCGATCGTGAATGGCGGTCGGGGCCGGCCGCCATCCCTCGGCTGTATCACTCGCACGACGAGCGGCGGAAGCCGCGGGTCTCTCACCGCCGGTGACCACGCCTGCGGTCGCACGCGACGCGGCACCTCGACCGGTGTCCCAGGCGGACCGCCCCGGCCCGGCCTGGCCCTCACGTCCCGCAGGCGCGGCCCGGCGCCACCACGCCCCGCGCGCCGGATGGGCCGCCAGCGGCGGCCCGCGCCGGTCACTGCGGGCGGTCTTCCTTCATCTTGAGCGCGACCTTGATCGGGTTGGGATCCGCGCTCGAGTTCGGGTCCTGCCGGCGCCCCTCCTCACCGGCGACGCTGCGCACGGTGTCCATCACCTCGACCACGTGGCGCCACGGCACCGGGTCCTCGAAGTCGACGAAGACGATCTTGTCGGTCTTCTTCTCGTCGAGCACCGGGCGCAGGGTCTTGGCCAGCTCGGTGAGCGGCACCTCGGTGTCCTTGGCGCCGTCGTTGATCGTGACCGAGAGGTCGGCCTTGATGAGGACCGAGATCTGCTTGGAGGCGGCGACCGGGTCCTCGAAGTCCTGGATCTTGCGCGGCACCTCGAGGGTGATCGTCCGCATCATGATGGGCATCGTGACGAGGAAGATGATGAGCAGCACCAGCACCACGTCGATGAGCGGCGTGACGTTGATGTCGTTCTTGACCCCCTTGCCCCCGCCCATGGACATGCCCATGGCTACTTGCCCTCCTTCTCGTTGGTCCCCAGATCGATCGACTGCACGCCCATCTCGTTGATGGCCATGAGCACCGGGTAGACCTTGGAGTACGGCAAGCTGTCGTCAGCCTTGAGGTAGACCCGCCCCTGGTTCTCCGGGTCGGAGACCTTGTCCCAGCCCCGCTTCACCTGCTCGGCCATCTGCTGCAGGGTGCCGGGGTTGACGTCGCCCAGCTTGACCTTCTCGTACCAGAGCGTGCCCTCGGCATCGATGGCGATGACGGGCTGCATCTTGTCCTTGCGGTTGTAGTGGTACTCGGTCTTGGGCAGCTTGACTTCCTTGCCGCGCGACATCATGGGCGTGATCACCATGAAGATGATCAGCAGCACCAGGCACACGTCGACCAGGGGCGTGACGTTGATGTCGCTCTTGGGCGAGGTGACCTTGAGCTTCTCGACGTGGCGAACCCGACCACGCTTGGCCGGACCGGACATGGGCTAGCTCCGGCCTTCGCGCAGGATGACGTCGAGGAACTCCGAGGCGATGTCGTTCATGTCGACCGTCATCTCCTCGACGCGGTTGGTGCAGTAGTTGAACGCGATGGCCGCGATGATCGCGACCACCAGGCCGAAGGCCGTGGCGTAGAGCGCCTCGGCGATGGCCGGGCCGATCACCTCGATGGTCGCGTTGCCCTTGAGCAGGGCGAACGCGTTGATGATGCCGATGACCGTGCCGAAGAGGCCGATGAACGGGGTGGTCGTCGCCACCGTGCCCAGGCCGGCCAGGCCCTTGCGCAGGCCCGAGGTCTCGCGCTCCTTGACCCGCTCGAGGGCGCGGTTGACCGAGTCGACCAGGTCGAACTCGCCGACGTCGTGCGGCCCCTGCTTGTCGAGGGCCTCGCGGCCCTGGGCGAACGCCCGCAGGCCCGAGCCGATGACCTTGGCCACCGGGCTCTTGGGGTGCGAATCGGCGGCCTTGAGGGCGTCGTCGAAGCGATGGGACTTGAGGTGGTTGCGCAGGCCGAGCACGAAGGACACGGTCTGGTCCGACGCCGAGCTGTACGTGATCACGCGCTCGAACGCGCGATACAGCGTGTAGATCGACATGCCCGCCATCACACCCATGGTGATCTGCACCAGGATGCTGGCTTCCTTGAGGACGTCTACGAATGAGTGCTCCATGACCTCGTGACCTCGTGTGGCCCCGTGCGGGGCGAGTGGTAGCCCTGCGGCGGCCCTACTTCTGGCGGTAGATGAACTGGATCGCGGAGCACACCGGGGTCGGCGTGCCGTTGACGGAGAACGGGCGGTAGCGCCACTTGTTGATCTCGCGCGTGAGCTTGGCGTCGTAGGCGGGGAAGCCCGACGACTTGAGGACCTTCACGCTCGAGATCGCGCCGGCGCGATCGATGCAGACCTTGACCGGGACCATGAGCTGGGTCTTGCCCGAGCGCTGGATCTCGGTCTTGGTGACGTCGTCGGGGAGGATGTTCTTGTCGCCGGCCACTCGCGACGCCTCGAGGGCGGTGGGCGCGATGTTCTGGGGCGGCGCTGGCGGCGGCGGCGGCGGGGGCGGCGCCTCGCTGACGATGCCGCCGACCACGCCGCCGACCACGCCGCCGGCGACGCCACCCTCGACGCCGCCCTCCTCCCCGCCCTCCTCGCCCCCGCCGCTGTCGTTCGACGCCGACTCCTGGACCTGCTTCTCGTCGACCTTGGTCGGCTGCACGGTCTCGGTCGGCTTGACCTTCTTGGGCTTGATGTCCTTCTGCGCCTCCAGCTTCTTGCCCGCGGGCGGCGGTGGCGGCGGCGGCGGCGGCGGCGGCGCGACGGCGAGGTCGACGCCGGAGGACGGCACCTCGAGCAGCGGCGCGGCCCACAGCTCGGTGAAGACCACGATCCCGAAGACCACGATGTGGGCGGCGATCGCCGCGCCGAGGACCGGGATCACCCAGACGGGCATCTTGCGGTTCCTGAATTCTTCGAAGTTCTCGAACATCGGTATCTCCGGCTGAGAGGGTGGGTTCCCCTGGGGACGGGGGAGGCCTGTCAGCTCCCGCTCTTGGCCGGCTCCGGCTCGGCTGGCGCCTTGCCGGTCTCGGCGGGGGGCGGGGGTTGGTTCTTCTTGGCCTCTTCCCTCAGTACGCGCGCCCTCTGCTCGAAGATTTGCGCCTCGGCGCGATCGATCGACGCGGCCCAGCACGGCCCCTGCGCCGTCGCCCGATTGTTCCACAATCCCGCGGAGATACTCGTGAGCGGCAGGTTGTTGGGGTCGATGGCGAGGGCGGCGCCCGCGGCCTCGAGGCCGATCTCGGCGATCTCGGTCCGCTCGACGCCGAAGACCTTCTCGCGGCTGGAGAACAGCCGGCCGAACGTGAGGTTGGCGATGGACTGGTACGCCGACACCTTGTCGGGCCCGGGGGCCGCGACGTCGACGTCCTTCTGGTACCAGACCAGGGCGGTCCGCCAGTCGCCCGACTTGAGGTGGATGCCGGCGATGAGCTGGATGATGTCGCGGGCGCGAGGGCTGGCCTCGTGCTCCTTGGTCCAGTAGGCCAGGGCCTTGCCGTAGTCCCCCGAGTCGATCCACAGCCCGGTCAGGAGCTTGCGGATCTTCAGATCGTCGGGGTGCTTCTCCAGCCAGCGGGCCAGGTGCTCGGTCGCCTTGGCGGCGATGGCCTTGTTCTCCGGCGTCTCGAGGCCGGCCGAGAACATGCGGCTGTAGGTGATGCCGAGGTTGTGGTACGCGACCTCGAGGTTGGGCGACTCGCGGATCGCGTCCTCGTAGTGCTTGACCGCCTTCAGGTAGTCCTGGCTGGCGTACGCCGCGTTGCCCTCCTGCACCGACGACCTCGCCGACAGCTCCTGGCACCCGGAGAGCCCGAGGAGCGCGAGCGCGAGGAGCGCGACCAGCGCCACCGACGGGATCACGACGCGTATGGAGGCAGGGCGGTCCCTCATGGGGTGCGGCACTGTACAGAACCGGATTCCGTGCGGCAAGACCCGCGACACGCGGGCGGCATACCACGCGCACCGGGGCCACGACCGGGCCGTGCCATGACCGCGGCTGTCATGGGTGCGGTCGCACGCGACCCGCGGTTAGCGTCAGGGGGCGCGGAGGCGGATCGGGTACTGCACGACGTACGCGCTGCGATCTGGCTCGCCCGCGGCCGCGACCGAGAGCCCGGCGGCGCGCGCCTGGACGCACGCGATGATGCGCTCGCCCCAGTCGCCCCCGACGTCGGTGGTGACCGCGGTGGCGTCGGTCGCGGTCAGCACCTCGCCGGCGACGTCGACGGTCAGCGTGACGTGGACCACCGGGTGCTCGCCCTTGTCGGCGGCCGGCACGTCGGCGCCGCAGCCGCGGACCACCGGCGCGAGCTTGCCGTACACCGCGGCGGTGATGCCGGTGTTCATCGTGCGCTGCTCGGGCGGCAGCGGCGCGGGCAAGGCGACCGGCTCGCGCACGTCGCTGCGGTGATCGCGAACCAGGTTGCCGGTGTCGGTGACGTAGGTGCGCGGACCCGCTGGCCGATCGCCGGCCTGGGCCGCGGCCGGCACGTCGCCGTCGAGGCGGACCCGGGGGCGTGGCACGTTCGCCGCGCTGCCGCGCCGATCGCCGAGCCGCGACGACGGATCGTCCGCGCCGCCGGCGCCGCCGGCGCCGCCGCTCGTCCGGCCCCCGCGCTGCCACAGGAACACCAGCAGCGCCGCGCCCAGCACGACGACGACGAGGGCGAGGTGGCGGCGCGTCATCTTCGACGAGGTGGTACCACGAGGCAGGGCGGCGGGCATGTCGCGATTGGACGGACCGCCGCCCGGGGCGATTCAACGGTCGGCGCGCGCCTGCGCGGGGGGATCGGCGAGCGCCACGTCGCCGGCGACGACGCGGTGGATCACGCCGTCGTCGCCGCGCAGGCGCAGGGCGCCGTCTCGCTCGAGGCCCAGCGCGGTGCCGGTGACCGCGCCCTGGGCGGCGCCGCGCTCGACCCGCAGGCGCAGCCCGGGCGTCATCCGCGCCTCCCAGGCCGCCGCGATCGCCGGCACGCCGCCGGCGAGGAAGCGATCGATCCAGGGCTCGACCGCGGCGAGGAGCTGGTCGGTGAAGCGCGCGAGGTCGACGGGGTGACCGAGCTCGAGCGCGAGCGAGGTCGCGCGCGCCGCGACCTCGGCGGGCCAGGCGTCGCGTCCGGCGTTGACGTTGACGCCGATGCCGGCGACGACGCAGCCGTCGCCGGCGACCTCGCACAGGACGCCGGCGAGCTTGCGCGCGCCCACCAGCACGTCGTTGGGCCACTTGAGGGTCGCGGCGACGCCGGCGGCCCGCGCCGCGTCGACCACGCCGACGCCGATGGCCAGGGTCAGGGGCGCCAGCTCGGCCAGCGGCCGCGCCGCGCGGATCACCGCCGACAGGTAGACGCTGGCCCCGGGCGGCGACGCCCACGCCCGGCCCAGGCGGCCGCGGCCCGCGGTCTGGGCCCCGGCGGTGATCACGGTGCCGTGGGCGGCGCCGGCCCGCGCCGCGGCCAGCGCCAGATCGCTGGTGGAGGTGCAGGTGACGTGGTGCGCGCGGGCGTGTCCCAGCCACCCCGGCGGCGCGCCGGCACCGCCCGCCGGCGGCACGCTCACGCGAAGTCCAGCCCGATGTCCACCGCCGGCGCCGAGTGGGTCAGCGCGCCGACCGAGATCAGATCGGCGCCGGCCTCGGCGTAGGCGCGGACCGTCTGCAGGGTGACGCCGCCCGAGACCTCGACCAGGACGCCGCGGTCGTGGGCGCGGGCGGCGGCCTCGCGCACCTGCTCCGGCGTCATGTTGTCGAGCAGGACGACCTCGACGCCGACCGCGAGGGCCTGGGCCAGCTCGTCGAGGGTGGTGACCTCGCACTCGATGCGCAGCGGGTGCGGGGCGTCCCGGCGCGCCCGCGCCACCGCCTCGGCGACGCCGCCGCAGGCCACGATGTGGTTGTCCTTGATGAGCACGCCCGAGCCGAGGTCGAAGCGGTGGTTGCCGCAGCCGCCGGCGACCACCGCTGCCTTCTCCAGCACGCGGTAGCCGGGGGTGGTCTTGCGGGTGTCGACGACGCGGGCGGGCGTGCCGGCGACGGCCTCGGCGTAGCGGCGAGCCTGGGTGGCGACGCCCGACAGCCGCTGCACGAAGTTGAGCGCGGTGCGCTCGGCCATCAGGATCTCGGCGGCCGGGCCCCGCACGGTGAGCAGGCGGCCGCCGGCCTCGAGGCGATCGCCCTCGGCGGCGTGGCGCTCGAGCTGGATCCGCGGATCGACCAGCGCGAACACCGCGGCGGCGACGTCGAGCCCGGCGACGGTGATCGCGGCGCGGGTCGACATGATGGCCGTGGCCCGGGCCTCGCTGCGGCCGACGGTGACGGCGGTGGTGACGTCGCCGCGGCCCAGATCCTCGTCGAGGGCGAGCTCGATCAGGCGACGGACGCTGGGCAGGCGGGCGAGGCCGCGGATCGGATCGGCGGTCACGTCGATCGTGTACCACGGCCGGGCGAGAAGCCGACGCCGATGCCGGCGAGGATGACCGCGCCGCCGGCGGCGGCGGTCCACGGCGGGACCTCGGCGAAGGCGGCCCAGGCCAGGAGCGAGGCGCCGACCGGCTCGCCGAGGATGGCCAGCGCCACCAGGTGGGTCGGCGTGCGCCGCACCGCGACGTTGAGCAGGGTGTGGCCGCC
>CAADGB010000264.1 GCA_900696455.1 uncultured delta proteobacterium | reverse complement strand
GGCGGCGCACCGCTGGCGACCCGCGCCGACGGCGCCGTGCCCGCGGCGGCCGGGGTCGACGCCGGGGCCCGCGCGGCGGTCGCGCCGTCGATCCTGATCGTCGAGACCGTCCCGCCGGGCGCCCACGGCACCGCCGGCGGCCTGGCCTTCGGGCCGACCCCGGCGACGCTCCAGCTCCCGGCCGGCGCCGCGCCGCTGCGGCTCGAGCTGGCCGGCCACGAGCCCTACGTCGACGAGCGGGTCCGCGTCGAGCCCGGGCAGACCCTGCGCCTCCACCTCACGCTCACGCCGGCGCGAGCCCGGCTCGCGGTCGAGACCGATCCGCCCGAGGTCGACGTCGAGCTCGACGGCGAGACCCTGGGCAAGACGCCGCTGGTCCGCCGCGACCTGGCGCCGCGCAAGCACGCCCGCCTGCGCCTGACCCGGACCGGCTACGTACCGGTGACGGTGCCGGTCGAGCTCATCGGCGGCGAGGAGGCGCGGGTGTTCCGGGTCCTGCGCGCGGCGCCGACCCCGACCGGGACGATCACGCTCACCGCCGAGGACGGCGGCGGGCCGAGCTGGGGCGACGTCTACCTGGGCGGCAAGAAGATCGGCGAGGCCGGCGTGGGCGCGCGCCCGATCAGCCTCCCGGTGGGCAAGCACCGGCTGCGGGTGGTCAACCCGCCGACCGGCAAGGCGGCCACCCTCGACGTCGAGGTCCGCGCCGACCAGACCCGGACCTACGCCGCGAGGCTGGAGTGACCCGGGCCCGGCTCGCGGCGATCGGGCTGGCGCTGGCGGCGCTCGCCCTCGCCTGCCGCGCCCCGGCGCCAGCCGCGCCGCGGCTCGAGAACCGCCCCAGCGGGCCGCTCGACCCCGGCGCCGCCGTGATCGGCGTCCCCAACCAGCGCCTGACCGCGCGCAGCATCGCCGACCTCCTGTCGTGGCGCTTCGCCGCCCAGCTCGACGCCGGCACCTTCGTCGCCGAGTACAACGGCACCGAGGACGACCTGCTCGACGAGCTGGAGAAGATGGGCGTCCACGACCTCCACCAGCTCGCCGCGCTCATCCCGCCCGACTTCGACCATCGCGGCGCGGGCGAGTTCATCCTCGAGGACCCGGCCAACATCCCCGGCCTGGTCCGCGACTTCCTCATGATCCACGACGCCGAGCGCTACTTCCGCGTCGCCTGGCAGGAGCGCTGGCAGTCGATCCTGCCCGCCAACGTCTCGGCGCTGCGCGCCTACGTCGACGACTTCCAGCCCTTCTACGACGCCCGCGTGCTCACCCCCGAGGAGGTCGCGGACGCCCCTTACCCGGACGGGGCGCCAGCGCGACCGTGACCTCGCCGCTCACCCGGGTCCGGCACGACAGGCGGACGCGGGTCAGGTGATAGAGGTTGCCGAGGTGGCGCTCCTCCTCCTCGGTGTAGGGCGACAGGGCGTCGGCGCCGGCCAGGATCTTCACCCGGCACAGGCCGCACGTCCCCTTGCCCACACAGGCGGTCTCGATGGCGACGCCGGCGGCCCGCGCCCCGGCGTCGAACAGCGTCGTGCCGTCGGGGCACTCCACGGTCACGCCGGACGGCTCGAAGGTGACCCGGGCCACGATCAGCGCCCTCGCCGCGGCGGCCGCGACACCGCCGGGTGCCCGGCGATCGAGAAGCGCAGGCGGCGCCGCGCCCACGCCCCGGCGTAGTCGACGCCCACCCGCGGCGAGCGCACGACCGCGCCCGCCCGCACCTCGCGCCACGCCGCCACGAACAGCTCGTCGGCGTCGAGGCGGACGCCATGCTGGGCGCGCGACAGCGCCAGCGCGCGGGTCAGCTTGCCGGGGCCGCGCGCCACCTCCGGATCGTCGGCGAGGCCGGCGAGGGGCGCCGCCGCCCGCACCAGCACCGCGCCGGCCTCGGCGGTCCGCTCGTCGCGGGCCACGATGTTGAACAGCTCGTGCACGCCGTAGCAAAGGTACACGTAGCTGGTGCCGCTGGCCCCGAACATGACCCGGTTGCGAGGGGTCGGGCCGAAGCGGGCGTGGGAGGCGCGATCGCTCGGGCCCAGGTAGGCCTCGGTCTCGACGATCACGGCGGCGCGCCCGCGGTGGACCAGGGCGCAGCCGAGCAGCCCGCGGGCCACCACCTCGGTGTCACGGGCGAACCAGGTCAGCGGCAGCCGGCGCGCGCGCAGCGCGGCCGTGGCGTGCGCCCCCGGGCCGCCGCGCGTCGTCCGCCGCGCCGGCATCGAGCGCCGTCAGCCCGCGCGCCGCCGCGCGCCGATGAGGGCGCGCCGTGACACCGGCGCCGGCGCGGTCGCGGCCCCGGTGAGCTCGGCCAGGATCGTGCGGGCGACCCCGGCGCCGGTCTCGGCCGCGCCCTCCATGAAGCCCTGGAACTCCTCGGAGGTGTGCTCGCCGCAGAAGTGCAGGTTGCCGACCCGCGTCCCCTCCTGCCCGCTCAGCGCCCACTGCCCGACGCGGTAGCAGGCGAAGCTGCCCCGGGCCAGCTTGACGCTCGGCCAGTGCATGCGCACCGCGGTGCCGGCGTAGGCGGCGGCGGTGCCCGGGAAGAGCTGATCGATCTGCGGCAGCGCCGCCCGCAGCTGCGCGTCGGCGGTGCCGGCGTCGAGGCCGAGGCCGCGCTTGCCGCCGCAGTAGTTGGTGAGGAGGCCGGCGGCGCCGGGCTGGCCGCGGGCGGTGTCCCAGATGAACTGCAGCCCGTTGTCGGTGACCGCGGTGCCGGCGGCGTTGTGACGCTCGCGCCACGGCCGGCTGGTGAAGCCGCCCATCAGCTTGCTGTTGGTGCCGTAACCGAGCTCGGCGATCACCTGGCGCTTGAGCGGCGGCAGCTCGAGCTGGACGTCGACCTCGCGCAGGAGCGTGAACGGCAGCGCCAGCACCAGGTGATCGAAGTCGCGCTCGCGGAGGCCGCCGCCGGCGTCGAGCACGACCCGGAAGCCGCCGCCGCTGCCGGCGCCGATCGCCACCAGGCGCGTGCCCAGGGTCACCGGCCGCTCGAGGCGCTCGGCCAGGCGGGTCGGGAACAGGTCGTTGCCACCGCGGGTGTGGAAGCGCTCGTCGGAGTCGCCCAGCAGGTGGAAGTGGTCGGTGCTCTCGAAGTCGATCATCGTCAGCAGGTTGAGCGCCGACTGCTCGTCGGCCTCGAGGCCGAACTCGCCGGTGTAGGCCTCGGCCAGGAGCGCGCGCAGCGGCGAGTCCAGGCCCTCGCGCTCGAGCCAGGCCGCGATGCTGGTCT
The DNA here is from genome assembly GCA_900696455.1 of uncultured delta proteobacterium. GTDB lineage: Bacteria > Myxococcota_A > Polyangia > Haliangiales > Haliangiaceae > UBA2376. The sequence continues at coordinate 31,782 of CAADGB010000264.1, read as the reverse complement.
GGTCGAGGGCGTCGAGGCGCGCCTTGTCGGCGTCGGTGCCGGCCATCGCCGCGGCCATGCGGCCGGCGAGCGGGCGGAAGGCGGCGAGCAGCTCGGCCTCGCCCAGGTGCTTGCCGCCGACCACGATCGCCTCGCGCACGTGGCCGGCCGGCTCGTTGGCGTGGAGATCGACGAGCTCGAGGTCGAGGACCCGGGCCAGGGCGTGCATCGTGGCGTGGTTCGAGTTGACGAGCTCGCCGCCCAGCTCGGCGACCTGATCGTCGGCGAACTTGCCGCGGGCCGAGAACATCCGCCCGCCGACCCGCGCGCTGCCCTCGATGACCTCGGCCCGCACGCCGCCCTCCTGCAGGTACCAGGCGCAGGTCAGGCCGGCCATGCCGCCGCCGATGATGCCGACCCGGGGTGCGGCGCCGCCCGGCCGCGCCGCCCGCGGCCCGCAGCCGGTGGCCAGGAGCGCCGCCGCGCCGGCGCCGCCGGCGAGCAGCCCGCGCCGACTTAACCCGCGCCGCGCCGCCGCGCGCGCGCGCAGCGCGTCCGGTGGAAGGCCCGTGCGCTCCGCGGCCCAGGCCAGGCGCAGCGCGCGCTCGATCGACGCAAACAGTGAGGTCCGCCCCATGGCCGGCGAGCATCGCACGGCCGCGCCGGCGAGGCGAAGTCCCGGCGCCGACCGCTCGACCGATCAGGCCGCGCCCGACAGCAGGAGCTGGTCGCGGTCGATCGCGGCCGCGAGCTCGGCGGTGCGAGGGTGGGCGGCGACCTCGTCGAGCAGCGCCGCCGCGGCCTCGCGGTAGGCCGCCGGCGTCAGCGCTCCCTGCAGCAGGCGGAAGCGCAGGAGCACGAACGCGGTCTGCACCACGTCGGCGAGGCAGTAGGCCTGGATGCGGGCGAGCTGGCCGGCGCGAAACAGGCCCTCGACCTGCGAGCCGTCGACGCCGACCTTGCCCGGCAGGCCGACGAGCCGGGCCACCGCGTCGAGCGACCCCGAGCGGGTGGCGCCGTGATCGGCGAGCCAGTCGCACAGATCGATGTGACCCTCCTCGGAGTAGCGGTAGCGCACGCCGCGCTCCTGGTAGTACCAGGCGAGCGGCACGCCGTGACCGAGCGAGCGCAGCGCGATCACCGGCAGGTCGAACGAGCGGCCGTTGAACGTGACCAGCACCGGCTTGGCGCGGCCGACGAAGCGCGACAGCTCGACCAGGATGTGACGCTCGTCGGCGCTGTCGCCCGCCGCGCCACCGCCGCGGTCCGACCCCGCCGGCCGCTCGCTCGCCCCGCCCTCGCCGATCACCCCCATGCGCCGCAGCCGGTAGTCGGCGCCCAGCCACAGGCAGCCGATGACGATGATGCGATGGGCCCAGGTCGGCGGGAACGGCGGCTCGGTGCCGAGCGGGACCTCGGGTCGGTGCCAGCGCGGGTCGGGCACGGTCTCGAGGTCGAGGACCAGGTACTCGGAGGCGCCGGAGCGCGATGCGCGTGCCACGAGTCGCACCGTAGCAAGCCACTGTGATGATTCCCCCTTGCCGCCCCGGGGGGATCGACGACACTCTTGGGTTCGATGCGCCGCCGCCTGCTCGCCACGGTCCTCCTCGCCGCCGCCGCGCTCCTGCCCGCCCCGACGGCCCGCGCCGAGAAGGAGTGCCGGGTCGTCGAGACCACGTTCAAGCCGGCCGACAAGCTGCAGCTCGTGGTGTGGCTCGAGGACGCGGCCGGCAACTTCGTGAGCACGCTGTACGTGACCGACGCCGTGGGCCGCCGCGGCATCGGCAACCGGCCCGGGCGCTTCGACTTCAACAGCGGCCCGCGCTGGCCCTACGGCCGCCGCCAGACCGTGTTCCCGGTGTGGGCCCACCGCCACGGCGACACCTTCCCGGTGCTGGTCTTCCAGAACCTCGAGGACCACAACCTCTCGCACCCGTTCTCGCACTCGTCGCAGGAGCACTTCTTCTGCCGGCCGCTGCGCCCCGACGAGCCGGGCTGGGACACCGGCACCTGCGCGTCGGCGATCTTCACCGACAAGGGCAAGTTCGACAGCGTCCAGACCAGCCGCTACCCGCCGCGCGAGGACATCGCCATGGTCGACGGCGTCGACGACCTGTCGGTGGCCATGTTCGACCAGATGAACCCGCTCGACATGGTCTCGGGCGCGACGCCGGCCGCCGACCTCCCCTTCAACGTCGTCTGGCCCATCCCACCCGATCTGCCCCCCGGCGACTACGTGCTCCTCGTCGAGGCCAGCAAGGAGTACGACTTCAACGCCACGTACAACCCGACGACCTACCCGGAGCCCACCGGCATCCCGTGGGCCGAGTACGGCGAGCCCTACCGCGGCCAGCCGTCGGTGGTGTACCGGGTCCCGATCGCGATCGGGACCGAGGCGTCGCGCGCGCTGACCTCGAGCTACGCCGGCTACGGCGACCCCGACGGCCAGGACGGCACCCTGCGCTCGCCCGACGCCACGATCGACACCGCCACCCCGGGCTCCGGGGCCGCCCGCCTGCTGCTCCACAGCGACGGCACCGACAGCTTCCGGGTGCGGGTCATCGCCCGCCCCGAGATCGACCTCGCCGACCCCGGCCCGGCCTCGGAGCTGCGGGCGGTCGAGGTCGACCAGCGCAGCGCGCTGTTCACGTTCGTCGCGCCCGGCGACGACGGCCTGGTCGGCACCGTCACCGGCTACGAGATCCGCTACCGCGCGTCGACCCCGATCACCGAGGACAACTTCGCGCAGAGCTCGCCGCTGGCCCGCGCCGTCACCCCCGACGAGCCTGGCCAGATCCAGACCTTCGAGCTGACCAACCTCCTGCCCGAGACCACGTACCACGTCGGCGTCCGCGCCTTCGACGACTGCCGCAACCTCGGCCCCCTGGTCACGACGACCTTCACCACCACCGAGCGCGTGGCCGGCGAGGTCGACGCCTGCTTCGTCGCCACCGCCGCCTATGGCACGCCGCTGGCCAACGAGGTCTCGATGCTGCGCTCGTTCCGCGACGGCATCCTGCGCCAGAGCGTCCTGGGCGAGCTGTTCGTCGAGACCTACTACACGGTGGGCCCGGCGTTCTCGCACACGATCGATCACTCGGACGTCCTGCGCCACGCCGCTCGCGACGGCCTGGCCCCGCTGGTCGACCTGGTGCGCGGGCTCAAGGTCGAGGAGTAGCGGGCGCGGCCGCACGATCGGGGCGCGGCCGCGGGCGCGGCGGCGTCCCTGGGAGGGCGCGCGCGGCGCCGCCAGCAGAACTGGCCGCGATCGCTGGGATCACGCCCGGTGCCGAAAATCTGGGGCCAGGAGGTGGCGACGGCGCGGCCGCCTGGGCTACCGTCCGTCGCGACGCGCGAGGTCATTCGCCCGCGCAAACCCACGGTGGCCCGGCACGCGCCGCGGCCGCGAATCGAAAGCGAAGGAGACCCCGATGCGTACCCTGAAGGTTGCCGTTCTCGCCCTGAGCCTCGCCGTGTTCGCCGTCGGCTGCGGCAAGAAGAAGGACCCCGCGGCCCCCGCGCCCGACACCAGCTCCGACACCTCGGGTGACCCGTGCGGCGGCGGCGAGGGCGACCCGTGCGGCGATCCGTGCGGCGCCGACCCGTGCGGCGGCGACGAGTGATCGTCCGCTAGCGCACGCCTCGGGGTAGGGCGCGGCCGTCCGCGCCACCCACGTGACGGGCAGGTCCTCGCGGCCTGCCCGTCGTGTTTTTCGGCGACCCCGGCGACCCCGGCGCCCCGGCGACCGCGCCCCGATCAGGTGAAGCGCACGTACTCGAAGTCGAGCGGGCGGCCGTTGATGCCGCGCGCCGGCGGCGCGATCCAGGCCGCCATCTTGCCCGGCTCGTACACCGGCCGCATCAGGCTCTTGACGTAGGCCTCGTCGGCCTCGCTCGGCAGCCAGCGGTCGCGGTCGGCCGCCCAGGCCTCGGCGGTGAGCTGCTCGCCCGCCGGCGAGAAGTGGCTCCCCGACCACATGCCGATCTGACGGTGGAACTTGCTCGACGGCAGGGTCAGCTCGAAGTCGACGCCCTCGTCCTGGATGGTCTTGTTCCAGCGGTCGACGCCGCGCTGGCAGTCCTTGACGTACTCGCTGCGCAGCACCTCGTTGAGGGCGTTGCGCATGGGGATGTCCTTGTGCACGACCTTGCCGCCCTCGAGCACGTCCATCGCGACGTACGACTCGACGAGCTTGTGCTCGGCGTACTTGTCCTCCTTGTAGCGGCCCTTGAGGCCGGCGGCGAAGGCGTCGGCGGCGTTCGACGACACCTCGCCGCCGAACAGGTCGAGCGACAGCGTGTACCAGAGGTTGAGGTACTTCTGGACCGTCGGCAGATCGATGCCGCCCTGGGCGCGGACGTCGCCGCCCGGCTGCTTCATGAGCTCGCAGGCGCGCTTGACGATGCGCTGCACGCCGGTCTCGCCCACGAACATGTGGTGGGCCTCCTCGGTCAGCATGAAGCGGCAGCTCCGCGCCAGCGGATCGAAGCCGCTCTCGGCCAGGGCGGCGAGCTGGTACTTGCCGTCGCGGTCCGTGAACATCGTGAACATGAAGAACGACAGCCAGTGGTTGTTGGGCGCGTTGAAGGCGCCCAGGATGCGCGGCCGGTCGCGGTCCCCGGAGCGGCGGGCGAGCAGCTCGTCGGCCTCCTCGCGGCCGTCGCGACCGAAGTAGGTGTGGAGCAGGTAGACCATCGCCCACAGGTGGCGGCCCTCCTCGACGTTGACCTGGAACAGGTTGCGCAGGTCGTAGAGCGAGGGCGCGGTCTGGCCCAGCATGCGCTGCTGCTCGACCGACGCCGGCTCGGTGTCGCCCTGGGTGACGATCAGGCGGCGCAGGAGGTTGCGGAACTCGCCCGGCACCTCGTCCCACACCGGCTGGCCCTCGAAGTCGCCGAAGCCGTGGACCCGGCCCTCCTGGCGGGGCTCGAGGAAGATGCCCCAGCGGTAGTCGGGCATCTTGACGTAGTCGAAGTGGGCCCAGCCGTTGGCCTCGACCGACACCGCGGTGCGCAGGTAGACGTCCTTGGTCTGGAAGCCCTCGGGCCCCATCTCGCTCCACCACGACAGGAAGCCGGGCTGCCAGGCCTCGAGCGCCCGCTGCAGGCGGCGGTCCGAGGACAGGTTGACGTTGTTGGGGATCTTCTCGTCGGTGAGGATGGTCGACATCGTTCCCTCGCTGCGTGATTCGGTCGCGGTGGATCGGGGCGCGCTCAGGTGCGCGTGAAGTGGAAGCTGGGGCGCTCGGGCCGGCCGTACAGGGTGAGCGCGCCGTGCTCGCCGGTGGCGTTGGCGCGGGTGAAGATCCAGTTCTGCCAGGCCGACAGCCGGCCGAAGATCTTGGTCTCGAGGGTCTCGGGGCCGACCCAGCGCAGCGACGCCTCCATGCCGGTGAGGGCGTCGGGCGAGAGCGAGGCCCGCTCCTCGATCGCGATGCGCAGCTCGTCGGCGAAGTCGATGTCGTCGAGCGCGATCGTGGCCAGGCCGAGGCGCTCGGCCTCCTCGCCGGCGATGGGCCCCTCGGCGCCCCGCGCCAGCACCTGCTCGACCCGCCCCGGCTCGCCGTAGAAGCGGGCCTCGAGCCGCGACAGCCCGCTCGCGGTCGGGTTCTGGCCGGCGTTGGCCGGCGAGGTGGCCAGCGCCACCTGCTCGTCGCCGTCGACCAGCATGTAGAGGCGGTCGGCGGCGAGCGCGGTCTCGAGCAGGATCCCGGCGAAGCAACTGTCGGCGCGGTCGGCGACGGCGAAGATCGAGCGCGCGGTGTTGTCGAGGCGCTTGAGCACGCGCCGCTGCAGGAGGCGGACCTCGCGGCCGAAGCCGGTGCCGTCCCGGTCGAGGGCGGCGTCGTGGGCGAGGACGTGGGCGCGATCGCCGCTGGTGCGGAGGACGATGACGCCGATCTCCGGGTAGTCGAAGCGGAGGTGGAGCAGCGCGTCGTCGAGCTCGCGGAAGGCGCGCAGGTCCCACAGGTCGGCGCCGGCCGCCGCCAGGTCGGCGGGCGGCGGGCCATCGGGGCCGGCGATCGTGAGCTGCGCCGTGCGCGCCGCCGCATCGATCGCGACCGTGACGTGGCGGTAGCGGAGCGCGGTCGGCGAGATCGACGGCTCGAGCGGCGGCAGGCGCACCGCCGGGCCGCGGGGCAGCGCCGGCTGGGCGGCGGCCAGCGCCTGGGCCCGGGCCTGGACCTCGGCGGCCCACTTGCTGCGCGGCACCAGGGCGTCGACCAGGCCCCAGTCGCGGGCGCGCTTGCCCTTGATGCCCTCGGCCACGGTGCAGAAGACGTCGGCGCGGTCGCGCCGCACCCGCCGCTTGTCGACCAGCCGGGTGAGGCCGCCGGTGCCGGGCAGGACGGCGAGCAGCGGCGTCTCCGGGAACGACACCGCCGAGTTGCCGTCGTCGACCAGGAGGATCTCGTCGCAGGCCAGCGCCAGCTCGTAGCCGCCGCCGGCGGTGGTGCCCTGGCAGGCGGCGAGGAAGCCGAGGCCGGAGTGGGCGCTGGCGTCCTCGAGGTAGAGCCGGGTCTCGTTGGTGTACTTGCAGAAGTTCACCTTGAACGAGTGGCTCGACTGCCCGAGCATGTAGATGTTCGCGCCCGAGCAGACGACGCGATCGAGGTCGGCGGTGACGACGCAGGCCTTGACCTCGGGGTGCTCGAAGCGCAGCCGGGTGATGGCGTCGGCCAGCTCGATGTCGACCGACAGGTCGTAGCTGTTGAGCTTGAGCTCGTAGCCGGGGCGGTGGGGGTGGTCGCCGTCGACCTGCATCACCAGCCGGGCGATCGCGCCGTCGACGGTGAGCTTCCAGTGGCGGTAGCGATCGGGATGGGTCTCGAACCGGGTCGGATCCATGGGGCCAGGATCTAGCGTGGCCGGGACTTGACCTGCAAGCAATTTATTGCTTGATTCGCCGCCTGATATGCACTATAGTTCCGCCATGGCCTCGCGCTCCTCTCGCGGCCACGGCGGCCACGGCGGCCGCGGCGACACCCTGCTCGGGCAGGTCGGGGCGCGGGTACGATCCAGCCGCCAGCAGCTCGAGCTGTCGCGGCGGGCCCTGGCCGAGCGCTCGGGCGTGAGCGAGCGCTTCCTGGCCCAGCTCGAGGGCGGCGCCGGCAACATCTCGCTGGCCCGCTTCGCCGACGTGGCGGCGGCCCTGGGCACGACCCCGGCCGAGCTGCTGGCCGGGCTGGCCCCGGCGCCCCGGCGCAAGGCGGTGGCGCTCCTGGGCGTGCGCGGCGCCGGCAAGTCGACCGTGGGCAGCGAGCTGGCGCAGCGGCTCGGCGTGCCGTTCGTCGAGCTCGACCAGCACATCGAGAAGCAGGCCGGGCTCAAGCTCGGCGAGCTGTTCGAGCTCCACGGCGAGGCCTACTACCGCAAGGTCGAGCGCGAGGTGCTGCGCGCGCTCCTGGCCCGACCGGCGGCGATGGTGCTGGCCACCGGCGGCTCGATCGTCAGCGACCCCGACAACTACGCCTTCCTGCGCGCGCGCTGCCTGACGGTCTGGCTCAAGGCGCGACCCGAGGATCACTGGAACCGCGTCGTCCAGCAGGGCGACCGCCGGCCCATGGCGCGCAACCCGCACGCCTACGCCGAGCTCGAGGCGCTGCTCGCCGCCCGCGCCGCGCTCTACGCCAGCGCCCACCACACCGTCGACACCAGCCGCCGCCCGGTGGCCGCGGTCGTCGACCAGCTCGCGGCGCTGGCGGCGGGGTAGCGGGGCATGCGCGTGGTCGCCCTCGCCGACACCCACCTCGCGCACGGTCCGGGCTACGCCGTGCCCGACGGCGACCTGCTGATCCACGCCGGCGACCTGTGCAACTGGGGCGACCTGGCCGAGCTCGAGCGGGCGGTCCGCTGGCTCGAGGCCCTGCCCCACCGCCACAAGGTCGTCATCGCCGGGAACCACGACCGCGCCTGCCAGCTCCAGCCGCAGGAGGCGCGCGCGATCCTGGGCGGCGTCATCTACCTCGAGGACGAGGGCGTCGAGCTCGACGGCCTGCGCCTGTGGGGCAGCCCGTGGCAGCCCGAGTTCTTCGCCTGGGCCTTCAACCTGCCGCGCGGCCCGGCGCTGGCGAAGGTGTGGGCGCGCATCCCGGTCGGCCTCGACATCCTCGTCACCCACGGCCCGCCCCACGGCACCGGCGATCGCACCGGCTGGACCGGCGACGCCCACGCCGGGTGCGAGGCCCTGCGCGACCGGCTGCCCGAGGTCGCGCCCCGCCTCCACCTCTTCGGCCACATCCACGAGGACGGCGGGCTATGGCGCCAGGGCCGGACCGTCGTCGCCAACGTCACGACCGCGGAGTGCACGCGCGCGCCGACGGTGATCGACCTCGACGGCGACGAGCTCGTGCCGGTGGTGGTGCCGCCGTCGGGCCGGCGCGACGCCTGAGCGCGCGAGCCGAGGCGCGCGCGGTGGCAACCGCCGACCAGGTTGGCGGGGTATCGTCGCGCTCGATGCGCCGCCGACCCTTGCTGCCCCGCCCCGGCGCCGCGATGGCGCGGGTCGTGGGCGCGGCGGCGATCGTGGCCGCGCTGGGGGCGGCGGCGGCCTGCGGCGTGCCGGCGGCGCGCTTCCCCGCCGACGTGCAGGCCGCGCTCGCCGGCGCCGACATGCGGCGGATGGAGACCGCGCAGCTCCTCCTCTACTACCCCGAGGGCCGGCGGGCGCTGGCCGAGCGGATGGCGGCGCGGCTCGAGGGCTGCGCCACCGCGCTGCGGGCCCACGCCCGGCTCGACAACCGGGCGTCGCGCGAGAAGATGATCGTGGTCGTCCCCGACGCGCCGTTCAACAACGCCTACGTGCTGCCGCCGGTGGCCGGGCTCGAGGACGTCGCGGTCGTGCCCGCCGCCAACACCCTCGACTTCACGACGTCCTTCGGCCTGCCGCCGGATCCGGGGATGGTCGGCTGTCACGAGCTGGTCCACTACGTCCACGCCAAGCAGATCGCCGGGCTGTGGGGCGCGCTGCGGGTCGCGTTCGGCGAGCTGGTCTCGCCCCAGGTCGGCCTCGACGCCTGGTTCTTCGAGGGGCTGGCCACCTACTACGAGGCGCGGCTGGTCCCCGGGGTCGGTCGGCCGCGGTGGCCGGTGTTCACGAGCATGTTCCACGCCGCCTACGCCGGCGGCGGGCTCGGCGGCGGCGACCTGGCGACCGAGCACCGGCGGGCCTGGGTCGGCCACCACTACCTGGTCGGCACGATGTTCGTCGAGTACCTGGCCGAGACCTACGGCGAGGCCCCGCTGTGGCGGGTGATCGAGCTGCAGGCGCGCTCGACCTCGATCCTGTTCTCGGTGAGCGGCCGCTTCGCCGAGGTCTACGGCAAGGGCCTGCCGGCGCTCGTCGGCGACTTCCAGCGCTGGGTCGCCGCGCGCTACCCGGTGCGGCGACGACCGCCGGGGCAGCGCGTGGTGCAGGCGCTGGGCGAGGACGCGCGCTGGGCGTGGGGGCCGGCCGGCGAGGTGGCGGTGATCGACGGCGACCTCGATCTGCCGGCGCGGCTGCGGGTGTGGGACGGCGCCGGCCGCCTGCTCGACGAGCGCGCGCTGGTCGACCTGGTGCCGCCGCGCCGTCAGGTGATGGCGGCGCCGCTCCTGGTCTCCGGCCTGGGCTTCGCCGCCGACGGCAGCCTGTGGTTCACCAGCGTCGATCAGGGCGCGACCTACCAGACGACGCGGCTCGTCCGCTGGCGCCGCGGCGGCGGGCTCGCCGAGGTGGCCCGCGACCTCGGGCCCGGCGGCGCGATCGCGCCCGACGGCGCGAGCTACGTCCACATGGTCGTCGACGGCGATCGGTGGAGCCTGGCCGCGCGCGACCTGGCCACGGGCGGGCGGCGGGTGCTGTGGGAGGCCGCGCCCGGCCAGTACGCCCTGCGCGCCGGGTTCGCGCGCGACGGCGCGCGCCTGGCGGTGAGCGTGTGGGACGGCGCGCGCTTCGCGGTGTGGGAGCTCGACGCCACCACCGGCGCCCGGCTGGCGACGCACGCCGGCGACGGGGACACCCCGGTCTTCGACGGCGCCTACACCGACGACGGCCGGCTCGTCCTGCTGGCGGTGGTGGACGGCCGCTTCCAGGTGGCGGTGGCCGGCGCCGGCGGCGCGCGCCGCGTGGTGAGCGACGCCCCCTACGGCGCGCTCGAGGTCCGCGCCCGCGGCGGCGCGCTGCGCTTCCTGGCCCGCGACGGCTGGCGCTACACCCTGGACGAGCTCGCGCTGCCCGAGCCCGAGGCCGAGCCCGAGGCCGAGCCCGAGGCCGAGCCCGAGGCCGAGACCGAGCCCGAGACCGAGCCCGCGACCGCGACCGCGACCGCGGCCGAGACCGAGACCGAAACCGAACCCGGATCCGGTTCCGAGACCGAACCCGGATCCGGTTCCGAGACCGAACCCGAACCCGGATCCGAGACCGAACCCGAACCCGGATCCAGCCCCGAACCCGGACCCGGATCCGGATCCGTCCCCGCGCTCGCGCCCGACCCCGCCGCCGCGCCCGCCCCGGTTCGCGTCCTCGACGATCGCCCCTACTCGCGCCTCGACGGCCTCTTCCGCCCCACCCTGCACACCCTCGCCCTCCTCGCCCCCGCCGTCGGCGTGAACCAGGTCGGCCTCGCCCTCGCCGGCGGGGACCGCCTCGATCTGGTGCGCTGGGCGGTGGCCGGCTACGTCGATCCAGGCGATCGCAAGCTGTCCGGCGCCGGCGGCGTCATCCTCAACGACCTCGCGCCGTGGGTGCTGATCGCCCACGGCCAGCGCCTCCACTTCCCCGAGGAGGTCCGCGCCGACGACGGCGCCCTGATCGCCGCGTACGAGCGCGAGGTGCGCGACGCCGTGCTCGCCCTCGGCCGCACCTGGCGCGGCACCTACGGCGTCGCCGCCGGCGGCGCGTACGCCCTCGATCGCGTCGACGCCACGACCCTCCGGCTGTACGGACCGGAGCTCACGCTCGGCTACGCCGCGATCGAGTCGACGCGGGCCAGCGGCCCGCGCCGCGGCCTGGCGCTGAGCGCCGGCGGTGCGTGGTTCCCGCGACCCGCCGGAGACCTGCAGGAGCTCCGCGGCCGGCTCGACGTGTACGCGCCGGTGGTGGGGACCCGTCGCCACGTCGTCCGCGCGACGCTGCGCGGCCACGCCGTCCTCGGCGCGCCCGGGCCGCTGATCGCGATCGGCGGCGAGGCCGCGCTGCCGGCGCTGTGGTCGAGCGGCGGCGAGCCGGCGGAGCTCGGGCTCGGCGACGGCGTCCTGCCCCGGCAGCGTCGCTTCGGCGAGCCGCTGCGCGGCTTCGAGGATCTGCCGGTCGCCGCCGAGCGCGTGGCCCTCGCCGACCTCGCGTGGCGCTACCCGCTGATCGTCGACCGCGGCGTGCCCAGCCTCGGCTTCCTGCCGGCGTCGTTCCTGTCCGAGCTCGAGGTCGAGGTCTTCGCCGCCGGCGCCCTCGTCGAGCCCGCGGCGGCGCGGACGCGGCACCTGCTCGCCGCCGGCGGCGCGCTCACCGTGCGCCTGTCGCTGTTCCGCCTGCCGCTGGCCCTCCGCTACCAGGCCAGCCGCCGCCTCACCGACGACCGCGGCTACCTCCAGCTCGTCATGCTCGGCCCGCGGTCGTGATCGGCCGGCGACGCCGGCGCGCGATCACCGCGAGCGCCAGCGCGAGTGCGCCGCCGCCGCCGGCGCCACCACCACCACCACCGGCCGCGCAGCCGCCGCTCGCCGCGGCGTCCGGATCGACCCGGATGACCAGCGTGATCATGCCGAAGCGCACGTCGCCGGCCAGGAGCGAGAAGTCCTCGGTGAGCTCGGCGGCGGCGCCGGCCAGCGGCGCCACGACGTCGAGGGCGAGCGCGACGGTGGCGCCGGGCGCGATCGCGGCGTCGATGACCGCGGCCCGGTCGGCGGCCGGCCACTCGTCGCCCGCGAACGCGCTCGCGCGCCCGGCCGGCCCGGCGGTGACCAGCGCGGTCCCGGCCGGCCACGGCGCGCTGCCGCTGTTGCGCAGGACCAGCGACACCGTCGCGCGCGCGCCCGGGGCCATCACCCGCGGCGCGGCGAGCGACTCGATCGCCAGCGCCAGCCCGCCCGGGGCGCACGCCGGCCCCTGCGGGAAGCCGTCGTCGGGCGACAGCACCAGCCGGGCCTCGGTCTCGGGCCCCCACTGACCATCGTCGGCGATCGGATCCTCGGGGTGGTTGCGGTTCCACAGCCGCTGGAAGGCGAGCACGTCGGTGCCGCGCAGGTCGGGCGACTGCAGGTGATCGAAGTGCACCGGATCGCCGGGCACGGTCTGGTCCCAGGCGTGATCGGCCAGGAGCGACACCCACGGGGCGTAGGGCGAGACGTCGACGGCGCGGCCGCTCTCGTGGTTGCTGCGCCCGGGCACCGCCGCCGCCGTGATGCCGCAGCGGCCGAGCTGGAACCAGCGGTAGAGCAGGTACTGCTGCGCCACCGAGCGGTACGCGCTCGTCACCTGCAGCGACATGCCGCCGCCGGCGGCGACCGCGGCCAGCAGATCCTCGCGCCCGCCCTCGCTGACGTAGGGCAGGACCGCGGCGCCGGCGAAGACCACGCCGCCGCCCTCGGCGAAGGCCACGAGCTGGCCGGGCGCCATGCAGTCGACCTCGGCCGCGATCTGCCGCGACAGCTCGATCACGACCGCGGTGGTGCAGGTCGTGGTCTCGTGATCGCCGACGGTCGCCGCCTGCTCGATCGCCGCCAGCTCGGGCGCCTCGCCGCAGGCCGCGCCGGCGGCGAGCGTCACGACGGCGACCAGCGAGGTGGCGACCCGCATCCGCCCAGCGTACATCGAGCGCGGGCGCCCCGGGCGGGCAGACCGCCCGGTCCCCGGGTCGCGCTGTCAAGCCCGCCGCCGCCGTCCGGATCACCACGATCCAGGTGATCAGTGCCGCGGCGCGGGCGAAATGTGGACGCGCCGATCCGCCGCTGGTACCTCCGGACGGGCGTGTCGGCTCCCGAGCTGTCTCCCCGCCAGCCCCCTGGCCCCGGCCCACGGCCCCAGGCGGCCGCGCCCACCGTCCACCTCGCCGCCACCACGCTGTGGCTGGGCGGCGACGAGCTGGTCACCGCCACCCTCCGCCTCGAGGTCGAGCCGCGGATCGAGGCCCACGCCCGCCGCGTGCTGGAGAGCCTCGGCGCGATCGAGCTGGCCTGCCTCGACGACGTCGCCACCGACGAGCCCGCCGACTACGCGCTCCGCCTCGACGCCGACGTCCACGCCCTGTGCGCGTTCTCCGCCCACGCCGTGCCCCAGCTCCGCGCCCTGGGCTGGCGGGTCGAGATCCCCGCCGACTACCCGTGGCAGACCGTCGCCGCCGACGCCCCGCTGGTGGCGACGATCACGCCCGACGAGCGCGAGGACTGGTTCGGCCTCGAGCTCGGGGTCGAGATCGACGGCCACCGCGTCGACCTCCTGCCGGCGCTGCTCGAGATCCTCGACGGCGCCGCCAGCCTCGACCAGCTCGCCCGCACGCCGCGGCGCTGCATCGCGGTCCCGGTCGGCGACCGGCGCTGGCTGCCGGTGCCGCCGGCGCGCCTGCGCGTCCTGCTCCAGGTCCTGCGCGAGCTGTACCGCGCCGACGGCACGCCGCGGCTCGCCGCGCCGATGCGCCGCGCCGCCGCCCTCGCCGAGCTGGGCGTCGCGCTCCACGATCCGGCGCGGCCGCTGCGCTGGGAGGGCGCGACCCACGTCCGCGACCTGGGCTACGAGCTGGCGATGGGGCCGCGGCCGCGCGCCGCCGCCGCCGCGCCGCCCGCCGGCCTGTGCGCCGAGCTGCGCCCCTACCAGCAGGAGGGGCTGGCCTGGCTCCAGCACCTGCGCGCCTGCGGCGCCGGCGGCGTGCTCGCCGACGACATGGGCCTGGGCAAGACGCTGCAGACCATCGCCCACCTCCTGGCCGAGAAGCAGGCCGGCCGCCTCGATCGGCCGGCGCTGGTCATCACCCTCACCAGCGTCGTCGGCAACTGGCAGCGCGAGCTGGCGCGCTTCGCCCCCGCCCTGCGCGTGATCGCCGCCACCGGCGCCGGCCGCCACGAGCGGCTGGCCGAGCTCCTGGCGCCACCCGACCGTCGCCCCGACGTCGTCATCACCACCTATCCGCTGGTGTGGCGCGATCGCGAGGCCCTGACCGCCGACGAGTGGTCGGTGCTGGTGCTCGACGAGGCCCACGCCATCAAGAACCCCGGCGCCCTGGCCCACGACGCGGTCCGCGACCTGCGCGCCCGCACCCGGGTCGCGCTGTCGGGCACGCCCATCGAGAACCACCTCGGCGAGCTGTGGGCGCTCATGGACGTGCTCAACCCCGGCCTGCTCGGCACCGCCGACGAGTTCCGCGCCGCCTTCCGGATCCCGGTCGAGCAGCACGGCGAGGGCGCGCGGCTCGAGATCCTGCGCGAGCGGGTGCGGCCCTACCTGCTGCGCCGGGTCAAGGAGGCGGTGGCCACCGAGCTGCCGCCCAAGACCGAGCTGGTGCGCGCCGTCGAGCTCGACGGCGCCCAGCGCGAGCTCTACGAGAGCATCCGGGTCGCCGCCCACGCCGAGGTCCGCGCCCACATCCGCAGCCGCGGCATCGGCGGCTCGCAGATCGCGATCCTCGACGCCCTGCTCAAGCTGCGCCAGGTGTGCTGCGATCCGCGGCTGGTCGCGGTCGAGGCGGCGCGCGGGGTCACGACCTCGGCCAAGTACGAGGTCGGCCTCGAGCTGATCGAGCAGCAGCTCGCCGCCGGGCGCCGCATCCTCCTGTTCTCGCAGTTCGCCCGCATGCTGGCGCTCCTGAGCGAGGGCCTGCTCGGCCGCGGCATCGGCCACGTCACCCTGACCGGCGCCACCACCGATCGCCAGCGCCCCATCGACGCCTTCGAGCAGGGCAAGGCCAGCGTCTTCCTCATCAGCCTGCGCGCCGGCGGCACCGGCCTCAACCTGACCTCGGCCGACACCGTCATCCACTTCGATCCGTGGTGGAACCCGGCGGCCCAGGCCCAGGCCACCGATCGCGCCTACCGCATCGGCCAGACCCGCCCGGTGTTCGTCCACAACCTGATCGTCGCCGGCTCGGTCGAGGAGCGCATGCTCGCGCTGCAGCAGCACAAGCGCCGGCTCGCCGACGCCATCCTCGGCCAGGGCAGCGCCGCCGCCACCGCGCTGTCGGAGCGCGACGTCGACGATCTGCTGGCGCCGCTGCCGGCCTGAGCCCGCCGCGCCGTCCCCTTCCACGCGTTGCCGCGGACCGCGGGCGGCGGTGCGACGCCGGCGCTGTCGCAGCGGTCGCAGGTGACGCCGCAGGGCGCCGCAGCGGTCGCGCCCACGGCGCGGTCAACCGCGCGGCGGTGCCCCGCATCCAGGGGAATGTGCGATCCTCGCTGTCAGTTGACGTCAGGGGCCCGGCCGCGATGGCGCTCGATCGTACCCAGACCATTGGTCCGCGAGACTCGTCCGGCGCCGTCGACGCCGGCGGCGCCGCCGCGCCCGCCGACGCGTTACCCGCGCAGCCCGCCGACGCCGCCGCCCGCTACCAGCTCGAGGCCGAGGCCGGCCGCGGCGGCATCGGCCGGGTCGTGCGCGCCCACGATCGCCACCTCGGCCGCACGGTGGCGGTGAAGGAGCTCCTGCGCACCAACGAGCTGGCCGAGGCCCTGTTCGTGCGCGAGGCCATGATCACCGCCCGCCTCCAGCACCCCGGCATCGTGCCGGTGCACGAGGCCGGACGCTGGCCCAACGGCGATCCCTACTACGTCATGAAGATGGTGTCGGGGCGGACCCTCAAGGAGGTCATCACCGGCACCCGGACCCTGGCCGATCGCCTGGCGCTCCTGCCCAACGTCATCGCCGTCGCCGAGGCCGTCGGCTACGCCCACAGCCAGGAGGTGATCCACCGCGATCTCAAGCCGGCCAACGTGCTGCTCGGCGAGTACGGCGAGACCGTGGTCATCGACTGGGGGCTGGCCCGCGACCTGCGCGCCGGCGACCTGACGCCCCAGCCCGGCGCCGCCGGCTCCGGCGACGGCCGCACCGTCACCGGCAAGGTGGTGGGCACGCCCCAGTACATGTCGCCCGAGCAGGCCCGCGGCGAGCCGGTCGACCCCCGCGCCGACGTCTACGCCCTCGGCGCGATGCTGTACGAGGTCCTGTCGGGGGCGGCGCCGGTGGGCGGCGACTCGGCGCAGGAGATCATCGACCGCGTGCTCGCCGGGCCTCCGCGACCGCTGCGCGCGACGGTGCCCGGCCTGCCCGCCGACCTCGACGCCATCGTTGGCAAGGCGATGGCGCGGCTGCCCGCCGATCGCTACGCCACCGCGCGCGAGCTGGCCGCCGATCTCAAGCGCTTCCAGACCGGGCAGCTCGTCACCGCCCAGGTCTACGGCCGGTGGAGCCTCGTGCGGCGCTGGGTCCACCGGCACCGCGGCTACGTGGCGCTGGGCGCCGTGGCGCTCGCGGCGGTGGCGGTGATCGCGACCAGCCTGATCCGCCGCGTCGTCGACGAGCGGCGCGTCGCCGAGAGCCGGGGGCAGCAGGCCGAGCTGGCGCGCGTCGCCGCCGAGACCCGCAAGAACGAGCTGGTGCTGGCCCAGGCCCAGGCCGCGGTCGGCCGCGATCCCACCGCCGCCCTGGCCTGGCTCAAGAACCTGCCCATCGATCAGGCCCACGCCCTGCGCATCGCCGCGCTGGTCGACGAGGCCGAGGCCAGCGGCGTGGCCCGCCACGTCTGGCGCCACCCCGACTGGGTGGTCGGGATCGCGGTCTCGCGCGACGGCCGCCAGGTCGCGACCGCGGTGCGCGACGGCAAGGTCCGGCTCTACGACGCCAGCTCGGGCGAGGTGCGGGTGCTCGGCCAGCGCCCGATGCTCGGCGCGATCACCTTCGACGGCTCCGGCCGCCACGCGGTCACCGCCGACAGCGGCGGCGTGCTGTGGCGGTGGGACGTGGCCACCGGCCGCGGCCACCCGCTCGGCGTCCACGAGACCCGCGAGCCCATCCGCTTCGACGTGACCACCGACGGCCACGTCGCGTCGCGGTCCGCGGACGGGACGATCAAGGTGTGGGACCTCGAGCGCGGTCAGGAGGTGGTGGAGCTGTTCCGCGAGCTGCCGGTCCGCGAGCGCGCGGCGACCGACTGGGATCGGCGCCGGGGCGAGGTGCGGCTGTCGGGCGGCATCGACGGCCAGCTCCGCCTGTGGCGCGGCGCGCAGGCCCGCGCGATCGCCCGCCTGCCCGGCCCGGTGCGGATGGTGGCGATGACCCGCGACGGCCGGCGCGCGCTGGCCGCCGACGCCCGGGCGGTGTACTGGGTGGACGTGGAGCGCGGGCGGATCGAGCGCGTCGCCGACGGCATGACCAAGCTGCAGCAGCTCGTGATCGACCCGACCGAGCGCCGCGGCGCCGTCGCCGGCAACGACCCCGACGTCATCCTGGTCGAGCTCGAGAGCGGCAAGGTCGAGCGCCGCCGCGGCCACACCGACGCCCTCTACGCCGTGCACTTCGACCGCCGCGGCGAGCGCCTGCTGACGCCCAGCGACGACGGCACCGCCCGGGTCTGGGATCTCGACACCGGCGACCTCCGGGTGCTGCGCGGCCACGACGACGACGTCTTCGCCGCCGCGATCACGCCCGACGGCCGCACCGTCGTCACCGCCAGCCTCGACGGCACCGCGCGGCTGTGGCCGCTGGGCGATCGCCGCACCGTCGTCGTCGGTCAGCTCGGCGACGTCCGCGGCCTCGGCCTCCTCGGCGGCGACCGGGTGCGGGCGGTGTCGTTCACCGATCCGGTCCGGATCACCGACGTCGACCTCCGCACCCGCGCGACCACGCTCCGCCACGAGGCGACCTCGACCCACGGCGAGCCGGCGATCGCGGCCGACGGCGCGTCGGTGGTGATCCCGCGCGAGCCCGGGCGAGCCACGTTCTGGCGTGACGGCGAGGTCGTCGACCTCCGCCTGCCGGATCCGACCCTGCCGGCGCGGATCGCCCGCGACGCCCGGCTCCTCGTCGGCCTCGAGCCCGACGGGGACGTCGCGGTGTGGGAGCCCGGCGGCCGCCGGGCGCTGCGCGAGGGCCGGCCGGCGCTGGGCGTCGCCGTGCGCCGCGACGGCCGGCGCGCCGCGATCATCGACGCCGAGTCCATCGAGCTGGTCGACCTGGCGAGCGGGACCACCCTGGCCCGGCTCGCGCGCGCCGATCATGCCCTCAGCCCCGGCAAGCTCGGCCTCGACTTCACCCCCGACGGCCGGCGCCTGCTGGTGGGGACCGCGACCGGCGCGCGGCTGTGGGATCCCGACCGCGGCCAGGTGATCCCGCTGGCGCGCTCGCAACACGCCCACCTCGCGGCCGCGGTGTCACCGGACGGCGCGCTGATGGCGATGGCGGTGGAGGAGCGCGCGGTGCGGCTCTGGGACACCGCGACCGGCGCGGAGCGAGCGACGCTGCGCGGACACCGCGACCTGGTCAACGCGCTCGCCTTCTCGCCCGACGGCCGGCGCGTCGTGACCGCCAGCTACGCTCGGACGCTGCGGGTGTGGGACGTCGCCACCGGCGAGAGCCGGGTGCTGTCGGGGCACGTCGGCCCGGTGTGGACCGCGGCCTGGCTCGACCCCGAGCAGGTGGTCTCGGGCGGCAGCGACGGCACCGTCCGCCTGTGGACCGTGCCGGCGACCACGACCCCGACGCCGGGCGAGCTGGTGGCCCGCCTCACCGCCGACACCACGGCGCTCATCGACGGCGACAACCAGCCGGCCACGCCGTGACCGCCGCGCGACGCCGGCGCGCCCTCGTCGCTACTCGACGGCGACCGCGACCGTGCCGGCGAGGGTGCCGGTGACCTCGTCCATGGTCGCGCCGCAGGTCCGCACCAGCGGCACGGTGCCGCTCAGCTCGAGGGCGTAGCCGCCGGGGTGCGCGCCGCCGTCGCAGTACCCCGCGAAGCGCGCCGTGCCCGCGGGCTCGCCGGTGACATCCTTCTGCACCGTGCAGCCGCCGGCGAGCGCCGCGCTGGTGTCGATCACCATGGCCCGGTCCTCGGCCCGCGGCGGGACCCGGCTCGGCACCAGCGCGACCGGGTCGGCGCCGAGCAGGTCGGGTCGGGGCAGGCACAGGGTCAGGGCCTGGCTGCCGCCGGTCTGGGTGCCGTGGACCGAGACGCTGATCACGCCGGCGCCGCTGATCGTGCAGTCGTTGTTCACCGACGCGGTGAAGCCGCCGTAGGCGACGGTCTCGCCCTCGACCGTGAGCGTGATGCCGGCGGCGGGCGCGCCGCCCGGACCGCAGTCGTCGTCGCCAGGGCAGCCGGCGCTGGCCACGGCGAGGCCGCCGACCAGCGCGGCGAGCGCGCCCGGCGCGCGACGCCGGGGGGCCCCGGGACGACGACGGTCAGTACGAGATCGGGATGATGAGCGCGGCATGGGCCACCAGAGCGTTGCCGAAACGGTTGTTCTGGTCGACGTACTCGATCACGAGCTGGCCGCGGACCTCGCCCAGCCGCCCCGCCAGGCCCACGGCCTCGCCCGCGACCTCGAGCTGGGCCGCCATGGTGTGGCTGTCGAAGGCCGACAGCTTGACGTCGTCGGACAGGAACTCGGGCGAGGCCGAGGCGTAGCGCGGCTCGTAGAAGTACGCCGCGTCCTGGCGGTGGTAGCGGTAGCGGACGCCGAACACCGCGCTGTCGCCGACGTCCTGGTAGACCCGCAGCTCGGGGGTGTGGCCGTCGATCTGCCAGTCGTCGCGGTAGTAGCGGTAGCTGGCGATGACGGTGGTGAGCGAAGACGGCACGAAGGCCTTGAGCGAGGTCGCGACCGCGTGCCGGACCCGGGTCCGCGGGTGGCGCTCGGCGACGAGCATGCCCTCGGCGATCACCGCCCGGTACAGGTTGGCCTGCTCGCCGTCGAGGTAGCCGAGGTCGTAGGTGACCGCGCCGATCAGGTTCGGGCTCAGGACCTGCGCCACGCTCAGCGAGCCCAGGTACGTGGTCAGGGTGTCCTCGCGCCGCGGCACCATGGGCGGCGCGCCGGCGTTGGAGATCGCGTCGTGACCGACGGTGGCGCCGACGGTCACGGTCAGGTTGCGGTCGAACAGCTCGGCGGCGCCGCGCACGCCGGCGAAGGTCGAGGTGTAGTCGGGCTCGCTCGAGTAGCGCACGAGGCCGCCGACCTTGTAGACGCCGAGCTCGTGGCTGTAGCCGGCCCCACCCTCGACGCGGCGCTCGCTGAAGGCGGCGCCGTCGTTGCCGGCGGCGATCGAGGCCGAGGTGATGGCGTCGACCAGGAGGTGACCGGTGGCCTGGCCGTGATCGCCGACGTCGAAGCGGCCGTCGAGCATCGGCTGCATGACGCGGGTGGCGCGCTCCTTGTAGTAGACGCCGCGCATCGTCAGCTCGCCGTCGGCGCGCGCCGGGCTGGCCCCGCCGGCCGCGAGCGCCAGGGCGAGCGCGGCCAGGCCCGCCAGGCTGGCCGGCCGGATCAGTTGCATCCGCACCCGCCGCCGGGCTCGCCGGTCCCGCCGTCGGCGCCCTCGCGGGACCCGGTCTGGTGCTGGATGAAGCGGCCGTGGCCGGGCTGACGATCTTCGGTCATCGTTCGCCGGGCCAGGTTCTGCCGCTCGTGCGGACGGACGACCGCGCAGCCGGCGGTCGCGAGGTAGAGAGTCGCGGCGAAGGCGACGCCAAGGCGCAGCACGGGTCGTATCCTATCACCCCGACGTGCCTCGCCATCCCCACCGACGCTCGCATCTCGCGCTGCGACCGATGACCACGGTCGTCGCCGCGACCCTCGCCGCGGCCCTCGCCGCGGCCGGACCGGCGTGCGGCCCCGCCGCGCGCGGCGCGTCGCCGGCGCCGATGCCCGCCGCGCCGCCGGCGTTCCCCGCGATCGAGGACGTCACCGCCGAGCTGGGTCCGTTCGTCGTGACCGTGGCGGGGCGCACACCGCCGGTCGAGCCGCCGCCCTCCCCGGACGACGCGCCAGCGTCGCCCGCGCCGACGGGCAGCGACCACGCCGCCGCGCTGGTCGCGCCGGTCACGGCGCGGCTGCCCGAGGTCCAGGACTGCTACGCCCGGGCGCTCGAGGGCGAACCGACCCTGGCCGGGGCGTTCGACCTCCTGCTCGAGATCGATCCGGGCGGCGTGGTCCTGGGCGCGAGCACGACGCCGCCACCGGGCGAGGTGGGCCTGGCCGCGGTCGCGGGCTGCGTCGAGGCGCGGAGCCGGGCGTGGCCGCTGCCCGCGCGGCCGCGCGCCGGCGTCGCCCGGATCACGATCCGCTTCGTGCTCACGCCAGCGGAGTGAGCGGCGCGTCGCCGCCGCCGCCAGGCCCCGAGGCCCCGGGGCCGTCGGCCGCGCGCTCGAGCCGGGCGTGATCGGCGACGAAGCGGCGGGCGATCGAGACCCGGCGACCGTGACCGGGATCGATCGAGGCGGCGACCGGATCGTCGGCGCGGGCCAGGAACTCGCGCAGGGCCCGGGCGCAGGCGCGCAGCTCGCCGGCGCGGTGGGCGGCGGCGGCCACGTTCCAGTGGTGGAGCGGCCACGCCGGCTCGAGGCGCGCGGCGCGCTCGAGCTGGCGCAGCGCCGCCGCCAGCTCGCCCTGGGCCAGGAGGCACAGGCCCAGGCTCGACACCGCCTCGGCGTCGTCGGGCGCGCCGGCGACGTAGTGCTCGAGCAGCGGGCGGGCGCGCAGGCTGTCGCCGGCGGCGAGCAGGTCGACCGCGCGACCGAGCAGGGCCGCCGGCTCGCCGGCCTTGCCGTTGACGACGTGGCCGTCGGTGATCCCGAGCAGGTCGCGGCCGAGGGAGTAGGCGCTGGGCAACGCGCCGCCGCCGCTGACGGTGCGCCGCGCCGCGGTCCCGACCAGGCGGCGCGCCGCCGGCGCCGAGATCGTGAAGCGCTCGTAGCCCGCGGCCTCGAGCGGCGTGACCACGTCCTCGCGCAGGCTGGCCAGGGTGGCGTCGTCGCGGTAGTGGGCGGTCGTGATGGTGCCGGCCGGATCGCACAGCACGCACAGGAAGCGCCAGCGCCGGCGCGTCGGCACCCCGGACGGCGGCGGGCTGCGGCGGGCGACCGCGACCACGGTCCGCCCGTCGGGGTGACGCAGGCCGGCGAGGAGCGCCGGCCGCCCCAGGGGCCGGGCCGCCGGCGGCGGACAGCTCAGGCGCAGCGGCGCGGCGATCCGGAGCAGCTCGCTGCGCGTCGCCACGTCGAGCTCGACCCGCGCGCACAGCTCGTCGGCGAGGCGGCGGGCGCCGTCCGGACTGGCCTCGGCGAACGCCTCGACGAACTGGACGAGCTCGTCGCCGGGCAGGCGCGAGACCAGCAGCTCGGCGGCGCTGGCGACGTCGGCGGCGGAGTCGAGCTGGGTCGCGAAGCGCAGGAGCGACTGCTGGTGGACCCGCGCGGGATCGACGAAGCGCGCGGTGGCGGTCTCGTCGCCGAGCTCGGCCAGGAGCCCGAGCGCCGCCAGCTTGGCGTCGTCGCCGGCCGCGCCGGCGGTGACCTCGCCGAGCGCCGCCCGCACCCGGTCGGCCACGGCCTCGGCGAGCGCGCGCAGGAGCGCCACCGCCCAGGCCCGGCGCTCGGGGTCGGCGGCGCCGGCCAGCGCGCGCGCGCACAGGGGGACGGCGGTGGCCCCGAGCGTGCGGGCGAGGTCGAGCAGCACCCGCTCCTCGGTGGGGGTGCGCGGTCGATCGAAGCTGGCGCGCAGGCGGTGCAGCCCGGCCCACGAGCCCGACACGCCCTGGACGCCCGTCCGCCGGTCTCCCCCCGAGCCTCCGGAACCGGAGGCCGCGCCGCGTGACCCCACGTTGCCCATCGATCTGCCTGACGGTACGGCCGCGATCGATCCGGGTCAATTCGCCGGCGGGCGAGGCGCCGGCGGCGCGAGATCCCGCCCGGGCCAGGGGCCGGCGCCGATGTGGGTCGCGTGCCCACCAGCGCGGCGCCGCCCGCGCACCGCCCCGCTTTACTCGCGAGGGCGAGGCCACGTAGCCTCGTGATCGTGGCGAAGACCGAGTCCACGGCCGTCACCCGCCTCATCGAGCTGGCACAGCAGCGGCCGGTCGCCGTCGACCTCGACTGGTTCCAGCCGCCGCGACCGCGCCGGCTGCCGCGCGAGGAGGTGACCCAGGTCGTGCGCGTCGCGCGGCGGGTCGTCGCCTCGCCCGCCGCCGTCCTCGGCGCCTTCGTCGCCGGCATGCTCACGGTCGCGATCACGACCCTGGTGGTGCGCTCCAGCCCGCCCCCCGCGCCCGCGCCCGCCCTCGCCGCCGCGCCGACCACCGTCGTCGAGCCCGCGCTCACGCCCGCCTCCGCCGTCGCGCGCTCCCCGGCGACCGTCGTCGCCCCCGCCCCCGAGCCCGCCCCCGCCCCCGTCGTCGCGCCCGCCTCCGATCCCGATCCCGATCCCGATCCCGTCCCCGCGATCGTCGTCACCCCCGATCCCGTGACCGTCGTCGCCTCCGCGCCCGCGGCCTCCGCCCCCGCGGCTCCCGCCCGCGCCCCCTCGACCCGCGCCCCCGCGGCCCCCGCCGCCGAGCCCCGCCCCGCCCGCCGGACCGCCACCTCCGGGCGTCCCCGCCCCCGCCCGCCGGCCGCGGCGCCGTCCAGCCCCGGGCTGGCCGAGCTGCGCATCAACAGCAAGCCGCCGTGCGAGCTCTACGTCGACGGCCGCCGCATCGGCTGGACCCCGCAGCGCGGGATCGCGGTGGCGCCCGGCCGCCGCACGATCGTCTTCCGCAACCGCGAGCACGGCGTCGAGCGCAAGGTCCTGGTCGACGTCGCGGCCGGCCAGGTCCACCGCCTCATCCGCGACTTCACCGAGCCCTGACCGGGCGGCGTCGCGCGGCGTCACCGGGCGCGCGGGGGGGCGGGTTCACCGAGGCCGGGGCGCGGCCAGGTCGCGGAGCCAGAACGTCATCGGCTTGGGCGTGTCGGCGGCCTCGCCGAGGTCCCGCCACGCGAAGCTGGCCGTGATGTCCGGTCTCCGGACGAAGCCCCGGCCGGTCCAGAACCGATCATGACCGACGTGACCCGGCGGGCGCCGCGGATCGTCGGCGGCGCGCTCGACCGCGCAGAACGCGGCCCAGCGGTAGCCGAGGCGGCGAGCGTGGGCCTCGCGCTCGTCGAAGAAGCGGTGGCCGAGGCCGTGACCGCGGCGGTCGGCGCGCAGCACGCTCTCGCCGAAGTAGTAGACCTGCGCCGGATCGAGGCCGCCGGCGGCCAGGGCGGGCGCCACCTCGTCGGCGTGGGCCGTGACCGGCACCGCGGTCGAGGCGCCGACGATCTGGTCGCCGTCGAAGGCGAGCGCGACCATCGCGCCCGGCCCCGTGTAACCGGCGAGGTAGCGCTCCTCGTACGCCCGCGAGCCCTCGTACAGGTAGGGCCACTCGCGGAAGACCTCGATGCGCAGGGCCGCGATCGCCGGGATGTAGGGCGTGACCCCGTCGCCGGTGTACGACGCGACGCGGAGGGCACCGGGAGCGACGGGCGGGACGACGGGCGGGACGACGGGCGGGGCGATGATCGAGCCTACCCCACGAGCCCCGGCGCCGGCGCGGCCCGGCCCCAGATCAGGACGCGGCCTCGAGGGCGCGCACCGGCGGCGCCTGCGCCGGCAGCTCGACCGTGAACACCGAGCCCTTGCCCACCACGCTCTCGACCCGGACGCTGCCGCCGAGCAGATCGCTCAGCCGCTTGACCAGGGCCAGGCCGAGGCCGACGCCGCCGTAGGTCCGCTCGTCGCCGGCGTCGAGCTGGCGGAACGCCTCGAAGATGGCCTGGTACTTGTCGTCGGGGATGCCGATGCCGGTGTCCTCGACCGCCAGCGTGAAGCGGTCGCCGCGGCGGCCGGCCCGGATCCGCACCACCCCGCGCTCGGGGGTGAACTTGGCGGCGTTGGCGACCAGGTTGACCAGGATGTGGCCGAGCAGACGACGGTCGCTCTCGACGGTGGCGTCGTCGACGTCGACCTCGAGCCGCAGGTGCTTGGTCGTCAGCATCCACTGCACCGAGCCGGTGACCTGCTCGCCCACCTCGCGCAGCGCGACCGGCGTCCACCGCACCTCGAGCCGGCCGACGTCGGCCTTGACCAGCGACAGGAGGTCGTCGATGAGGTGGAGCAGCGCCTGGGCGTTGCGCTTGATCGTGCCCGCCGCCTCGCGCTGCTTGTCGCCGACCGGGCCGTAGACGCCGCTGGCGATCAGCTCGGCCATGCCCTGCACGCCGTGGATCGGGGTCCGCAGCTCGTGGGTCACCGAGGCCAGGAACACGCTCTTCTGCTTGCCGGCCTCGATCAGCTCGGCGGTGCGGGCCTCGAGCGCCTGCTCGCGGTCGCGTAGCCGCCGCATGATGCGCGAGGTGAAGATGGTGGGCACGCCGATCGCGAACGAGGCGAACACCAGGTAGAGGATGACGTGCCAGCCCTCCATGGGGCCGGCGGCGAGGTGCTGGGTCGGCGGCAGCACGCCCTGCCAGACCAGCACGCACATCGTGCCGTAGAGGGCGACGATGCCGCCGGCGGTGAGCAGCGTGGTGCCCAGGTTCGAGAGCAGCGCCATCACCGCCACCTCGATGACGTAGACGGCGATGAGCATGCTGCCGGGCCCGCCGGTGTAGTAGACGCCGGCGGTCATGCACAGCACGTCGGCCGTGATGTTGAGCGTCATCAGCTCGAGCGCCAGCCGCCAGCGCCGGGCCAGCGCCACCAGGCACAGCGTGTTGATCGCGACCTTGGTGGCGACGATGAGCCCGAACTCGCGCCCGTAGGGCGAGATCTCGAACACGACCGCGGCGGCGGCGAGGAGGCCGAAGCCGACGACGATCAGGTAGCCGGTCCAGATCCCGGCCCACAGCTTGGGCCGGTTCTCCTCGCGGCGCAGCTCCTCGACGAAGGGCGGGAGCCACATGCCGTCGCGCTCAGGCCGCGGGGCCGGCCGCGCCGGCGTCGCCGATCAGCCCCCGCACGCGCGCCAGGAGCTCGCTCAGGTCGAAGGGCTTGGCCAGGTAGCCGGAGGCCAGGCTGGGCGCGGCCAGGCGGTCCTGCTCGTCGCGCGGCGAGTAGACCGCGCTCATGAGGAGGACCGGCACCTTCTCGCCCTCGGGGGTGCGCTTGATCTCGAAGCACACCTCGAAGCCGTTCTTGCGCGGGAGCTGCACGTCGACCAGCATCAGGTCGGGGCGCTCCTTCCAGAACGACGCCACCCCCTCCGGTCCGGTGGCGGCGCCCCGCGTCGCGTAGCCGTGGGCGGCGAGGAAGTCGGACAGGATCTGGAGGTTGACCGGATCGTCCTCGACCACGAGGATCTTCTTCACGCGCTGCTCCCGGGCTGGACGTTCCCAGCGTAGCACGCGCGTCCGCGGTGGCGGCCGCGTTCGGCTCACCCGGGTAGGGGGTGGTGGGAGACGCGCGCCTCCGCGCTCAGCTCGGGCGCCTCCGCCGTGGGCGCCGGCTCGACCACCAGCACGTCGCCGCGGTGGGCCCGCTCGAGGCCGCGGTTGGTGGCGCTGCGGTGGCGCTTGAGCAGGCGGGCCGGGATCCAGCCGGCAGCGCCGCACAGGGTCAGCTCCAGCTTGCCCTTGGTGGCGTGCGGGTCGTCGACGACGCGCAGCGCCGCCGGCGCCGCCGGCGCCGCCGCCGGCCGGCACAGCGCCAGGTACGCGAGCTTCATGTCGCCGTCGCGCAGCCCGGTGATCTGGGCGAGCTGGCGGGCCCGGGGCGGCAGGCGCAGCGGCCGGTGGTCGTGGCACCAGTCGGTGGCCGCGGCCAGGGCCGGGCACGGCGCGGCTCGCCGCGTGCATGGCGCGAGCACCGCCGCGTGACCGCCGGCGATCAGCGCGTCGCGCGCGGTGTGTAGCGCCCGGGTGGTGACGCGCAGCGCTGGTTCGACCACGATCAGCACCCCGGCCGGGGCCAGCACCTCGATCATGGCCGCCGCCACCGGCGCCGGCGCGGTCAGCTCGTTGAGCACCGACCCGGCCACCACCAGGTCGAACCCGCCGCGCGGCAGCGGCGCGGTGACGTCCACCGCGCGGACCTCGACGGCGACGGCGAGCCCGAGCGCCCGGGCGACCGCGGTCACCGCGCGCTCGGCCAGCGCCAGCGCCTCGCGGTCGCGATCGAGCAAGGTCACCGCCAGCCGCGGCGCCGCCGGGCGCGCCGCCAGGAACGTGCACAGCCCCAGCGTCATCGCGCCGCAGCCGGCGCCGACGTCGAGCACGCGCAGGACGTCGCCGGTCAGGAAGCCGGCGGGCGCGGGCAGGACCGGCGCGGCGTCGCCGGCCCCGGCCAGCTCGCGCAGGGGCAGGTGCAGCTTGGCGGCGTCGGCGACGGTGAAGAACAGCGCGCGCGCGGCCAGGTCGGCGGCGGTCGCCCGCTCGCCGCCGGCCGCGGCCAGGCGCTCGCGCTCGCTGGTGTAGCGCCGCGAGCGGTCGATCACGGCCGCGGTCAGCGCCGGGCCGCCGAGGAGCTCGGCCGGCAGGCGCTCGCGCGCCGCGGCCCACAGCGCGTCCTCGACCACCGCCGCGACCTCGAAGCCGGCGGTCACGGCGCCGGCGCCAGGGTCACGATCGCCTCGACCGCGCCGCCGCCGGCGACCACCACCTCCGCGCTCCCGCCCACCGCCGGCTGTCCCGCCGCCGGCGGCAGCCAGGCGATCGCGCGGTACCGGCCGGGCGGGACCTCGCCGAGCGCGACCGCGCCGATCTCGTCGCTGATCCCGGCGTGGGCGTGGGGCGCGACCAGCACCCAGGCGGCGTCGGCGCGATCGGCGCTGATCCGGATCGCGCCCGGCGCGTCGACGGTGACCGCCGCGGTGTGACCGACGACCGGCAGGTGCGCCCGCGCCAGGCGCTCGGCCCGCGGCGCGCCGTCGCCGCCCTGCCACGGCTGGCCGAGGTGCTCGACGACGATCACGTGAGCCCCGTCCTGGCTCTGGACCTCGACGGCAGCGCCCGGCCGCGCCAGCGCCGCCACCGGCTCGAGCGCGCAGTCGCGGACGGTCAGCCGCAGGTCGCGGGCCGGGGGCGCCGCGGCCGCGCCGGCGGGCCCGCCCTCGAGCACGACCATCGCGCCGGCCACGCCGTGCAGGGTGTGGACGCGCGCGCGCGGCGGCCGCGGCGTGTGGCACGGGGTGTAGCCGGGCGAGGCCCGCGCCGACGCCGGCGCGTCCGGCCAGTGCACCTTGATCGTCACGGTCGCCGGCCCCGGTGGCCCCGCCGCGCCCGCGCCGCCGGTCGCGGTGGACGCCGTCGCGTCGGCGACCAGCCCGGCGTCCCCGGCGTCGCGCCACGCCGCCGGCGCGCCGTTCCCTCGCCCCTGGCCGCGGCAACCGGCGAGCGCGAGCGCGAGCGCGCCGATCCCGACGGCGCGAACCCCGACCGCGCCCGCGACGGCGCCGAACCGCGCGCGCCGCCCGGACCGCGATCGCCGCGCCGCCGCCGTCAGCGCCACGCCTCCACCTGGCGGACCACGCGGCGGGCGTCGGCGATGCAGTCGTTCACCGCCACACCATGATACGAGCTGCCCGCCAGCACCAGCCGCGCGGCGTGGGCGTCGCGCTCCCACGCCGCCACCCGGTCGGCGTGCCCCACCGGGTACTGGGCGATGCCGTGCGGCCAGCGCACCGCGGTGGCGTGGACCGGCCGGGCGCGGACGCCCAGGATCTGGGCCAGGTCGGCGCCGGCCTGCGCGAACAGCGCGTCGTCGTCGAGCTCGGCCGCGCCCGGATCGCGAGCCCCGCCGTAGATCATGCGGAACAGCACGTGATCGGCCGGCGCGCGCTCCGGCCACACCGTGCTCTCGATGACGCAGCCCAGGACCCGCGGCGCCTCGCCCTGCGCCACCAGGAAGCCGAAGCCGTCGACGTCGGCGCGGACGTCGCGGGCGCGGAAGCCGAGGAAGGCCAGGGCCACCGGCGCGTACTCGACCTCGGTCAGCCCGCGGGCCAGGGCGGGCAAGGCGCCGCGCACCAGCGCCGCCGCCGCCGGGCCCGGCACCGCCAGCACGCCGGCGTCGAAGCGCTCGCGCCGCGCCGGATCGTCGCCGACCACGACCACGCCGCCGGGCTCGGGCTCGACCGCGCGCACGGTCACGCCGCGGCGGACGCGGTCGCCGAGCCGCGCCGCCAGGGCGTCGACCAGGACGGCCATGCCGCCGGCCGGCGCCGCCAGCGTGGTCTTGCCGCGCCGCCGCGCCCCGCCGCCGCGCCGCCGCCCGCGGGCCTCGGCGATCATGCCGCGCACCAGGCCGCCGCGGGCGTCGAGCGCCGCCAGCCGCGGGAACCCGGCCGCCAGGCTGACCCGCCGCGCGTCGGCGGCGAACACGCCGGTCACCATCGGCGCGACCAGGGCGTGGGCGGCCTCGGTGCCGAGGCGGCGCACCGCGAAGTCCCACAGCGACTCGTCGCCGGCCGCGGCCACGTCGCGCGCCGGTCGCAGCGGCTCGCCGAGGAGCGCCAGCTTGCCGCGCCACGACAGGAGCCCGGAGCGGGCGAACGACCCCGGTCCGGCCGGCAGGCGATGGAGGCGGCCGCGCAGGTAGATCCAGCGCGCGCGCGCCGCCGGCGCCGCCTCGACCACGCCGACGCCGAGCTCGTCGCACAGCGCGGCCGCGCCGTCGTCGGCGCCGGTGAGGAAGCCGTTGGCGGCGTGCTCGCGGCGGAAGCCCTCCGCCGTCGAGGTGCCGATGACGCCGCCCGGACGCGCGCCGCCGTCGAGCACCGCCACGTCGTGACCGGCCTGGACCAGGCGCAGCGCCGCCGCCAGGCCGCCGATGCCGCCGCCGACGACGGCGACCCTCATCGCCCGTCCCAGCGCCGCGCCTTCACGGTCTCGACCATCACCCGCACCCGCTCGGGGTCGGTGGGCGGGGTGACGCCGTGCCCGAGGTTGAAGATGTGGCCGCGCGGGCCACCCTCGTCGAGGATGGCCTCGACCCGCGCCCGCAGCGCGTCGGGCGGCAGGAACAGCGCGCCGGGATCGAGGTTGCCCTGGAGCGCGACGCCGTCGCCGACCCGCCGCCGCACCGTGGCCAGCTCGATGCGCCAGTCGACGCCGAGCACGTCGGCGCCCGAGGTCGGGTAGCTGTCGAGGTACGGCGCGCAGCCGTTGACGAAGTAGATGACGGGCACGCCCGCCGCCGCCACCGCCGGGTGCGCGCGCAGCCGGGCGATGACGTGGCGGGCCCAGCGCAGCGCGTACTCCTCGAAGTCGCGCGGCGACAGGATCCCGGCCCAGCTATCGAAGAGCTGCACCGCCTGGGCGCCGGCCTCGACCTGGGCCGCGAGGTACGCGGCGACGGTGTCGGCCATCTTCTCGAGCAGGGCGTGGGCCGCCTCCGGATCGCCGAACAGGAGGCGCTTGGTGTTGACGTAGTCCTTGGAGCCGCCGCCCTCGACGGCGTAGGTGACGAGCGTGAACGGCGCGCCGGCGAAGCCGATGAGCGGCACTCGCCCGGCCAGGCCGGCGCGGATCTGGCGCACCGCCTCCATCACGTACGGCAGCTCGGCCACCGGATCGGGCACCACCAGCCGGTCGATCGCGGCGCGGTCGCGCACCGGGTCGGCGATCACCGGCCCCTTCTCGGGGAAGGCGACCTCGAGGCCCATGGGCGGCAGGGTGACCAGGATGTCGGAGAACAGGATCGCGGCGTCGAAGCCGAACTGGTCGATGGGCTGCAGCGTCACCTCGCAGGCCAGGGCCGGGGTCCGGCACATCTCCAGGAACGAGGCGCGCGACCGCACCGCCCGGTACGACGGCAGGTAGCGCCCGGCCTGGCGCATCATCCAGATCGGGGTGCGCTCGACGGGCTGGCGTCGACACGCGCGGAGGAACAGCGGCTCGGCGGCCGCGGCATCGGTCATCGGACGGTCATTGTACGCGGCCACCGGTGTATCGTCCGCCCGATGAGGTCCACTCTGTTCGCGACCGCCCTCGTGGCCGCGGCGCTGGCCGGCTGCGCCGACGACGAGTACATCGCCCCGCCCGGCCCCGACGCCGCCGATCCGCCGCCGCCCGGACCGTTCGATGGCCTCGGCCTGACCGCCGACATCCGCAGCGACGAGCTGTCCGGCCCGGTCCACGCCGCCCGCGACCGCTACGGCATCATGCACCTCCAGGCCACGACCGTCCGCGACCTCGGCTTCGCCCAGGGCTACGTCATGGGCCACGACCGCCTGCCGCAGATGGACATCCTGCGCCGCTTCGGTGACGGGACCCTGGGCGAGCTGTTCGGTGCGGTCGACCGCGGCACGGTCGAGACCGACCTCGAGATGCGGGTCCACCGCCTGCGCCCCATCGCCGAGGAGGCGTGGGCGATCCTGCGGGCGTCGACCGACCCCGCCGACCAGGACATCGTGCGCCTGCTCGAGGGCTTCGCCGCCGGCGTCAACCACGCCAACGCCGCGTTCCGCGACGGCCGGATCGCGCTCGATCCGGCGATCGCCGCCACCTACGACCCGACCACGTTCCGGGCGTGGACCCCGGTCGACTCGCTGGTGCTCGGGCGCTTCCAGGCCTTCGCCCTGTCGTACACCGCGCCCATCGAGATCACGCTGACCGAGGTCTACGACGCCGCCCGCGCCACCTTCGACGCCGCGGCCCCCGCCGACGCCGCCGCCTACGCCCGCCGCGGCATCTCGGCCGACCTGCTCGCGGTCGCGCCGGTGGGGCGGGTGCCGACGATCGACGGCTTCCCCAACGTCGACGTCGACACCGGCACCCGCGCCGACGCCGGGCGCCCCGGCATGGTCGCGCGCGCGGTGCGCGCGGCGCTGGCCCCGGGCCGGACCGCCGCCCCGGTCGCCTCGCTGGCGCCCGGGCGCTTCCAGGCCTC
>CAADGB010000263.1 GCA_900696455.1 uncultured delta proteobacterium | reverse complement strand
CGCCGCGACCGGCCGCGCCGCCCCGCGCGGCCTCGGTGCCCCCGGCGGATCGCGAGCGCCCCGATCGCACGCCGGCGCCGCGCGCCGCCACCCCGCCGCCGCAGGAGGCGCCGCTGCCGCCGCCCGAGACCCTGCGCCGGCCGATGCAGGTCGCCCCGCCGCCGGTGACCGACGACGACGACGGCGGCGGCTTCTCGGCCGCCGAGGCCCTGCTCGACGACGGGCGCTACGACGAGGCCCTCGCCCTCTACAAGATCTACGTGCGCAAGAACCCGGCCGATCGCCAGGCCCGCGCCGGCGTCGAGCTGGCCGAGGGCATGCGCGCGATCGCCCAGCGCGCCCGGCTCGAGGCCGCGCAACGCTTCGCGGCCGTGCTCGAGCTCGATCCCGCCAACGAGCGCGCCGCGCGCGAGCTGGCCGAGATGCGGCGGCTGGCGACCAACGAGCGCAAGGGCCTCCTGTCGCGGCTCATGGGGAAGAAGGAGTAGCGGATGTCGAAGATCATCGGCATCGATCTCGGGACGACCAACTCGTGCGTGGCCGTGCTCGACGACCGCGGCCCGCGGGTGCTGGCCTCGCCCGAGGGCGAGCGCACGACGCCGTCGGTGGTGTCGTGGACGGCCGGCGGCGACGTCCTGGTCGGCACGCCGGCGCGCCGCCAGGCGGTGACCAACGCCGCCAGCACGGTCCACGGCGCCAAGCGCCTGATCGGCCGCAAGGTCAACGCCGACGAGATCACCGCGCTCGCCCGCACCGCGCCCTTCCGCGTCGTCGCCGCCGCCAACGGCGACGCCTGGGTCCGCATCGCCGGCCAGGCCCGCTCGCCGCAGGAGGTCGCGTCCCACGTGCTGCGGCGCATGCGCGCCATCGCCGAGGCCGCCCTCGGCGAGCCGGTGACCCGCGCCGTCGTCACCGTGCCGGCGTACTTCGACGAGCACCAGCGCCAGGCCACCCGTGACGCCGGCACGATCGCCGGCCTCGACATCGTCCGCATCCTCAACGAGCCGACCGCGGCGGCGCTGGCCTACGGCGCCCACCGCGTCGCCGATCGCCGGCGCACGATCGCGGTCTTCGATCTGGGCGGCGGCACCTTCGACATCTCGATCATGACCGTCGACGCCGGCATCTTCGAGGTGCTGGCCACCGGCGGCGACAGCGGGCTCGGCGGCGAGGACTGGGACCGGCGCATGGTCGAGCGCGTCGCCGACGAGCTGTTCGACCGCCACCGCGTCGATCTGATGCAGAACCCGGTGGCGCTCGGCCGCCTGCGCGAGGCCTGCGAGGCCGCCAAGAAGGCGCTGTCGAGCGAGCGCGAGACCTGGCTGCGCCTGCCGTTCCTGGCCCAGGACCAGAACGGCGACCCGCTCAACCTCGAGCGCAAGCTCACCCGCGACGAGGTCGAGGCCTGGACCGCGGAGCTGCTCGACCGCCTGAGCGGGCCGTGCCGGCGGGCGCTGGCCGACGCCGGCCTGGCCCCGGCCGACATCGAGGAGGTGCTCCTGGTCGGCGGCATGACGCGGTGGCCGGCGGTGCCGGCGCTGGTCGAGCAGCTCTTCGGCAAGAAGCCGTCGCGCGGCGCCAACCCCGACGAGGTCGTGGCCTCGGGCGCGGCCCAGTACGCCGGCATCCTCGCCGGCGACACCGACGACGCCACCCTCCTCGACGTGACCCCGCACGATCTCGGCATCAAGGTCGGCGAGTCGGGGTTCAGCGTCCTCATCCCTCGCAACTCGATGCTGCCGGTGCGCGTGCGCAAGCTGTTCGCCACCACCATGGCCAACCAGCGCTTCGTCTCGATCGAGCTCTACCAGGGCGAGCACGCCGACGTGCGCAAGAACCGGCGGCTGGGCCAGGTCGTGCTCGACGGCCTGCCCGCGGGGCCGGCCGGCAGCGTCCGGGTCGAGCTGGTCCTGACCATCGACGTCGAGTCGATCATGAGCGTCACCGCCCGCGAGCTGTCGACCGGCAAGGAGGCCGGGGTGACGCTGCGCCCGAGCGGCGGCCTGTCCCAGCGCGAGATCATCGAGATCATCTCGCGCCGCCGCGTCGAGGAGACCGCGGCCCGCGACCGGCCGCCCACCGACGGCTCGGTGTCGCGGGTGCCGACCGGCGAGATGCCGGCCCTGGACGCGAACCGCGACGAGCCGGACCGGAGCCGCGGCCCGAGCGGCCCGACCGGCCCGCGTGGCGAGCCCGGCGAGAACGGCGGCTAGTGCCCGCGCTCGATCCCGCCGTCGAGGCCCAGGTGCTCAAGGTCGCCGACGCCATCGGCGCGCTGATGGAGTCGTGGGGCTTCAAGCGCAACATGGGGCGGGTGTGGGCGATGCTCTACCTCGAGCAGGCGCCGCTGTCGGCGGCCGACATCGGCGAGCGGCTGTCGCTGTCGACCGGCGCGATGTCGATGCTCCTGACCGAGCGCCAGCAGTGGGGCGTCGTCCGCAAGACCTGGGTGCCGGGCGAGCGCCGCGACTACTACGAGGCCGAGACCAGCATCTGGAAGATGGTGTCGCGGGTGCTGCGCGAGCGCGAGCTGCGATGGATCCAGGACGCCGCCGAGCAGTTCGCCGCCGCCGACCACGTCCTCGCCGACGCCGGCGCCGCCGCCACCGGCGACGACGCGGCGCGGGTCCAGGGCATCGCGGCCAAGGTCGCGGGCCTGTCGCAGCTCGCCCAGGTCGGCGCGCACCTCGTCGAGAACATCCTGTCCGGCGAGTCGGTCGACGCCCTGCCGATCAAGACCGTGGGCGAGCTGGCCAAGGTGGTCGGCGGCAGCAAGCCCGGCGCCTGAGCCGAACGACGCCGCACGACGCCGCACGACGCCGCACGACGCCGCACGACGGCGAACGACGCCGCCCGACGCCGCACGCCGCCGCACGACGGCGAACGACGCCGCACGCGACGCCGCACGACGGCGAACGGACTCCCTCTGACTCGGGTCGGCGCCGGCGTGCCCGCCGGCGCGGTCACCAGCCGCCGTCGGGGCCCGGCCACACCCCGCCGTCGAGGCCCGGGCCGACGCCGCCGTCGAGCTCGCCGGTCCACGGCCCGGCGTCCGGCTCCGGCCACGGGCCGCCGTCGAGCTCGCCGGTCCACGGTCCGGCGTCCGGATCGCAGCCGCCGCCGCCAGGGCCGGCGTCCTCGCCGCCGCCGCAGGCGCAGCCGCCGTCGGGATCACCCGTCCACGGGCCGCCGTCGGGGCCGGGCCAGGCGCCGCCGTCGCGATGCCCGGGGTCGGGCTCGGGGCCGTCGCCCAGGTAGAGGGTGCAGCCGGTGACCGCGGCGCCGGCCACGGCCAGCGCGAGGAGGGCTCGGAAGATTCGCGTCATGCCGTCGGAGTGGCGCGAGCGCGGCCAGGTGATCAGTGGAACGATCGTGGGGCCGCCGCCGCCGGCGCCGCGGACGCAGACCCGGCCGGAGCGGGCGCCCGGGCGAACCCGGCGTCGGCGCCGCCGTCGGCCTCGGCGCCGCCGTCGGCATCGGCGTCGCCGCCGTCCCGGGGCAGCTCCAGCGCGGCGTCGGCGGCGTCGGTGGCCGCGCCGCCATCCCCGGCCTGGGCGTCGACCCGCGACAGCGGCACGTCGAGCTCGCACGCCGCGAGCGCGGCGGCGGCGACGGCGGCCAGCGCCCACCCGCCCGGCGAGGCGCCGCGGCGGCTCACGGCCGCGCCTCGCCGTCGGCGCCGAGCAGGCGCTCGACGTCGACGCGCCGCGGGCTGTCGGGGTGGCGACGGAGGAAGCCCCGCGCCTGCTCGACGCGGGCGTCGTCGAGGCCGAGGCGACCGAGCAGCGCCAGGACGCGGATCTCGGCGGCGTGCGCGAGTGCGCTGTCCGGCCAGCGGACGAGCCAGCGCCGCCAGGCGGCGAGGGCGTCGGCCGGGGCCGAGGCCTCGAGCGCGACCGCGGCGCGGTAGGCGGCGACCGCGTCGGCGAGCGGCTCGGGCGGTGCCGGCGACGGCGGCGCGGCCACGGCGACGGGG
>CAADGB010000262.1 GCA_900696455.1 uncultured delta proteobacterium | reverse complement strand
TGCTGGTGGCGGTGATCGTCGTCGGGCTGATGGTGGTGATGAAGCGGATCAAGCTGTTGTGAGGTTTGCCGAGAATCGCCGGCGGCGCCGCCGGGCGGCCTGGTAGAACATGGCGATGGATCCTCGCAACGCGGGCGGCACGCCGGGCGGCGCCGGCATGTTCCTGATCGGCCTCGGCATGTTCGTGGCCGGGTTGTACCTCCTGTTCCAGCAGATCGACGTCCACGGCGGCTACTGGCGCTTCGGCATGGGGAACGACCGCAGCTTCGGGCTGACCCTGGTGCCGCTCCTGGTCGGCGTCGGCTTCCTGTTCTGGAACGCGAGCTCGAAGGTCGGCTGGTTCCTGGCCGGCGGCGGCCTGCTCATCGTGGTCGCCGGCATCATCGCCAACATGCAGATCCACTGGCGGCGCACGACCCTGTTCGACGCCCTGCTCATCCTGGCGCTGGTCGCCGGCGGCGTCGGCGTGATCGCGCGCTCGCTGCGCCCGGTCGGGGTCGGCGCCCGCGGCCCCGATGGCGGCGACGGCGGCGACGGCGGCGGCGGCGGCGGCGGCGGCGGCGGGCCGGGATGACGAGGTCGGCGGCGCCGGGCGCGCCGGCGCCGCGCGCCGTCACCTTCGACGCCGGCCAGACCCTGGTCGAGCTCGACACCGCCATGCTGGCGACGCGCCTGGGCGAGCGCGGCGTCGTGGTCGCCGAGCCCGCGCTGGCCGCCGCCCAGCCGGCGGCGTGGACGCGCTACGAGGCGCTGGTCGCCGCCGGCGGTCACGAGGCGCCGTGGCAGGTGTTCATGGGCGCGCTGCTCGCCGGCGCCGGGGTCGACGAGGGGCGGGCCCGGACCCTGGCGGCGTGGCTGTGGGAGGAGCAGCCGCGCGCGAACCTGTGGCGACGGCCGGTGCCCGGCATGTTCGAGCTGGCCGCGGAGCTCGCCGCCGCCGGGGTGCCGGTCGGCATCCTGTCCAACTCCGAGGGCCGGCTGGCCGAGCTCATCGCCGAGATCGGGTGGACCGCGCCGTTCACGGTCATCGTCGACTCGGGGCGGCTGGGCGTGGCCAAGCCGGCGCGCGCGATCTTCGATCATGCGGCGCGGGCGCTGGGCGCGGCGGCCGCCGAGGTCGTCCACGTCGGTGACTCGCGCACCGCCGACATCGACGGCGCGCGCGCCGCCGGGATGCGGGCGATCTGGTTCGGGCCGCCGGCGGTGACGGCGGCCGCGGCGGGGGCGGCCGCCGGGCTCGTCGACGAGGGCGTGGCGATCGCCGCCGACGCCGCCGGCGTGCGCGCGGCGCTCGCGGCCTGGGGGCTGGCTGGCCTTTCCGGTGCCGGCGCTTGCCACCCGCCGCCCGCCCGTCGATGATCGACGCATGTTCGCCGCGGGCGTCGCGCTGGTCGTGCTCCTGGGCGGCGCCCAGGCCACGGCGCCGCCGGCCGAGGCGGCGCCGGTCAGCGCCGCCGAGCGCGCCGAGCGCGCCGCCCGCGAGGTGATCGATCGCCGCTTCCAGCGCCAGCTCCCGCTGGCGCCGCCGGGCGGCGAGGCCCGGGCTCCCGACGGTCGCCCGCGACAGGCCCCGGGCAAGGCCCGGAGCGCGCCCGAGCGGCGGCGCGACCGCGAGCGGGCGCGGGAGGAGGCCGGCGCCGGCGGCGTGGTCGGCGCGGCGATGCGCTCGATCCTGCTCGGCGTGCTGGCGATCGCCGTGGTCATGCTGCTGGTGTGGCTGGTCCGCGACCTGCGGCGCGGCGAGCCCGACGCCCTCGCCGGCGACGAGGTGCCCGAGCCCACGGTCGACGCCGGCGTGGTCGAGCGTCCGGTCGGCGACGCCGACGAGCTGGCGCGCGCCGGCCGCCACGCCGAGGCCATCCACACCCTGCTCCTGCGCACCCTGTCCGAGCTGGTGCGCGCGACCCGCACCCGGGTGCCGGCGTCGCTCACCAGCCGCGAGATCCTGGCCCGCGTGCCGCTGGTGCCGCCGGCGCGCGCCGCCCTCGACGCCCTGGTGACCGCGGTCGAGGTGTCGTACTTCGGCGACGACGTGCCGGGCGCCGCCGACTACGAGCGCTGCCGCGCCGAGTTCCAGCGCTTCGCCGACGCCTACCGGGGGGCGGCGTGACCAGCGGCGCGCCGGCCACCCCGTCGGGGCCGTTCTCGCGCACGGCGGCGGCGCTGGTCAGCGCCGCCATCGCGGCGTCGCTGGCCGGCATGATCGTGCTCAGCGTCTTCCTCGACGACATCGCCGGCCGTCCGTCGGCGTCGGCCGACGGCTACTCGGTGTCCGCCATCGGGCACCGCGGCCTGGTCGAGGTGCTGGAGGAGCTCGACGTGCCGGTGGTGGTCAGCCGCCACGGCTCGGCGGCCAAGGCCGAGGGCGGCGTGCTGGTGGTGGCCGAGCCGGTGGTGCCCGTCGACGACGCGGCCGCCGCCGCCCGGCTGCACGCCCTGGTGACCTCGGCCGAGGTCGCGCTGGTGGTGCTGCCCAAGTGGTACGGCACGCCCGCCGCCGACAACCGGCGGTGGCTGGCCGACCTCGCGCTCCTCGAGGTGGCCGAGGCCGAGGCGGTGCTGCGCGCGCTCGGCAGCGCGGGCCGGGTGGTGCGGGGCCGGCCGGGCGAGGTCGTCCTCGACACCCTCGACCTCGGGCGCCCCGACCTCCGGCTCCTGCCGGACCACGAGCTGGCGCAGCTCGTGGCCGACGAGGACGCCGTGGTCCACGTCCTCGAGCGCGGCGCCCTCGTGCTCGAGCTCCTGGTCGGCGACACCACGGTCTACGTCCTCACCGATCCCGACGTGCTCAACAACGCCGGGCTGCTGCGGCCCGGCAACGCCGGCCTCGTCGTGACCCTGCTCGACCGCCTGCGCGACGGCGGGGCGGTCGTGATCGACGAGACCCTGCACGGCTACGCCGAGGAGCCCAGCCTGTGGAAGGCGCTCTTCCGCTTCCCGCTGGCCCTGGTCACGCTGCACGTGGGGCTCTTGGCGCTGGTGGTGGTGTGGGCCGGGCTCGGCCGCTTCGGCCCGGCGCGCGGCGCGCCGCCGCCGCTCGCCGCCGGCAAGGAGTACCTGGTGCGCAACACCGCCGCGCTCCTGCGCGTGGCCGGCCACCACGGCCACGCCCTCGGCCGCTACCTGGCGACCGCGGTCGAGGCGGTGCGCCACGAGCTGCACGCGCCGCGCGAGCTGAGCGCGCGCGAGCTGCCGGCCTGGCTCGAGCGCGTCCGCGCCGCCCGCGGTGGCACCATCCCGTTCCCCGAGCTGGAGGACGAGGTCCAGCGCGCCATCGCCTCGCGCAACCCGCGCGCGGTGCTGGCCGCGGCCGATCGCGTCCACCGCTGGCGGCAGGAGCTCATCCATGGACCTCGCAACCATCCGTGACACCGCGGTCGCCCTGCGCGGCCAGATCCAGCGGGTCGTGGTCGGACACGACCACGCCATCGACCTGCTCTTGACCTCGCTCCTGGCCGAGGGCCACATCCTCTTCGAGGGCGTGCCCGGCGTGGCCAAGACCCTGCTCGCCCGCGCCTTCGCCGCCGGCCTCCACCTCGGCTTCGGCCGGGTCCAGTTCACGCCCGACCTCATGCCGGGCGACGTCATCGGCACCAACCTGTTCAACTTCCAGACCGGGCGCTTCACCCTGACCAAGGGGCCCATCTTCACCGACCTGCTGCTGGCGGACGAGATCAACCGGACGCCGCCCAAGACCCAGGCCGCGCTGCTCCAGGCCATGCAGGAGCGGCTGGTGACCATCGACGGCACCACCCACGATCTGGGACCGGGGTTCATGGTCATCGCCACCCAGAACCCGATCGAGCAGGAGGGCACCTACCCGCTGCCCGAGGCCCAGCTCGATCGCTTCCTGTTCAAGGTCGTGATCGGCTACCCCAGCCGCGACGAGGAGCGCGCCATCGTCGCCCGCCACGGCCACGTCACGGCGATGCCCAAGGTCGAGCAGTTCGGGATCGAGGCGGTGGCCGACCTCGACCGCCTGGTGGCGATGCGCGCGGTCGTCCGCCAGGTCCGGATGTCGGACGCCATCCTCGACTACGTCGTCGACCTGGTGCGGACCACTCGCGAGCGCACGAGCCTCGCCTTCGGCGCCTCGCCGCGGGCGGCGACGATGCTGGCCTCGGCCGCCCGCGCCTACGCCGCGCTCGCCGGCCGCGACTTCGTCCTGCCCGACGACGTCAAGGTGCTGGCGGTGCCCGCCCTTCGCCACCGCGTCGTGCTGTCGCCGGGGGCCGAGATCGAGGGCCTGAGCGCCGAGGGCGTGGTCCGCCAGATCCTGGAGCAGGTGCCGGCCCCGCGCTGAGCGGCCGACCGACCGCGAGCCATGCGTCCGACCCTGCGCTTCGTCCTGGTCCTGTGCGCCGCCCTGCCGCTGGCGGTGGCGCCGGCCGTGGCCGAGGGCGCGACCACGTTCGCGGCGTGGGTGGCGGTGATGGGGGCGCTCGGCCTCCTCCTGGTCGTCGACGCCGCCCTGGGCGCGCCGCGGCGCCGGGTCGCGGTCAGCGCCGCCGCGCCCCCCCAGATCTTCATCGGCGAGCGCGGCGAGCTGACGATCACGGTGCGGGTGGCCAGCACCCGCACGCCCGAGGTCGAGCTGGTGCCCGAGCTCGACGGCGAGGTCGCGCGGCCGGCGCCGGCGCGCTTCCGCCTGCGACCGGAGGACGGACGGTCCACGGCGGTCGTGCGCTTCCCGCTGGTGCCGACCCGGCGCGGCGCGCCGCGGGTGGTGGCGGTCCACCTGCGCTGGACCGGCCCCCTCGGCCTGGTGGAGCGGCGGTGGCGGCGCCCGCTCGACGTGGTGGTGGCGGTCGTGCCCAACCTGGGGGCGGTGCGGGCCATGGCCCTGCGCATGCTGTCGAACCGCGAGCTGATGGCCGGGCTCAAGGTCGAGCGCTACGTCGGCGACGGCAGCGAGTTCGAGTCGCTGCGCGAGTACGTCCCCGGCCTCGACCACCGCGCGATCGACTGGAAGGCGTCGGCCCGCCACACCCGGCTCCTCTGCCAGCAGTTCCGGGCCGAGCGCAACCACCAGATCATCATCGCGGTCGACGGCGGCCAGCTCATGAGCGAGCCCCTGGCCGGCATCCCGCGCCTCGACCACGCGGTCAACGCCGGCCTGCTCCTGGCCTGGATGTGCCTCAAGACCGGCGACCGGGTCGGCCTCCTCGGCTTCGACGAGAAGGTCCGGACCTGGGCCGAGCCGGCCGGCGGCATGCACGCGTTCGGGCGCCTGACCCGGCTCACCGCCGACCTCGCCTACCGTCGCTGCGAGAGCAACTACACCCTGGCCCTGGCCGAGCTCGGGCAGCGGGTCAAGCGCCGCTCGCTGGTCGTGCTCTTCACCGACTTCCTCGACAGCATCACCGCCGAGCTGATGGTCGAGAACGTGCGGCGGCTGGCCCGCCACCACCTGGTGCTGTTCGTGGCGGTCGGCGATCCGGCGGTGGGCGAGGGCGCGCGGCGCGGGCCGCGCTCCCTGGCCGAGCTGCACGAGGCGGTGGTGGCCGGCGACTTCGCCCGCGAGCGTCGGCTGGTGCTGGAACGCCTGCGCCGCGCCGGCGCCATGGTCATCGACTCGACGCCCGAGCACTTCTCGATGGCGCTGCTCAACCGCTCCCTCGACATCAAGCGCCGGGAGCTCCTGCGATGAGCGCGAGCCCGGCCGCCGACGCCACCCTGCGCAGCGTCCAGTTCCGGCGCGAGCGCGAGGGGACCTGGCGCCAGCTCGAGGCGCTCCTGGCCCGGGTCCACGACAAGGGCCTGGGCGGGCTGTCGGCCGAGGAGCTGGCGACCCTGCCGCACCTCTACCGGGCGACCCTGTCGTCGCTGAGCGTGGCCCGCGCCATCTCGCTCGATCGCGCGCTGGTCGAGTACCTGGACAGCCTGGTGGCCCGCGCCTACGTCGTGGTCTACGGCTCGCGCGAGCGGGCGCGCCGCCGCATCGGCGAGTTCCTGGGCTGGCGGTTCCCGGCGGCGGTGCGGGCGGCGCGCTGGCACCTCCTGCTCTCGCTCCTGTTCACGCTGGCCGGGGCGGTGATCGCCTTCGAGATGGTGACGCGGGACAGCGACACCTACTACCTGTTCGTCGAGCCGTCGCTGGCGCAGGGCCGCGATCCGTCGGCGTCGACCAGCGAGCTGCGGGCCCAGCTCTACGACGAGCACGACTTCGACCACGGCCTCACCCACTTCGCCTCCAAGCTGTTCAGCAACAACTCGCGGGTCGCCATCATGGCCTTCGCCCTGGGCTTCCTGGCCGGCCTGCCGACGGTGTTCCTGCTGCTCTACAACGGCCTGATGCTGGGCGCGTTCGCGGCGCTCTACGACGGCCGCGGCCTGTCGCTGGACCTGTGGGGGTGGCTCCTGCCCCACGGCGTGACCGAGCTCCTGGCCGTGATCCTGTGCGGCGCCGCCGGCTTCCTCCTCGCCCACGCCCTGGTCTTCCCCGGCGCCGAGCCGCGCCTCGACGCCCTGCGCCGGCGCGGTCGCCAGGCCGCCGAGATCGTGCTGGGCGCGGTCGCGATGATGTTCGTGGCCGGGCTGATCGAGGGCATCTTCCGCCAGACCGTGACCAGCCTGACGGTGCGCTACGCGGTCGCGGGGGGCTCCGCGCTGTGGTGGCTCGTCTACCGGGGCGGGTTCGGGCGGGCGCGGGTGCGGCGCGAGGGGCTGCCGTGGCGGTAGCGGGCTACCTCGACCGGCGGGGGGACGGCGCGCGCCGGCGCGAGATCGTCACGCCCGAGGGCATCCCCATCCAGTTCACGCTGGCGTCGATCGGCGAGCGCGCGACGGCGCTGGTCATCGATCTGCTCATCATCGCCGCGGTGGTGATCGGCGTCGTGATCGTGGCCAGCCTGGCGGCCCCCGGCGCGGACGGCTGGGTCGGCGCCCTCGCCCTGCTCCTGGTCACGCTGCTGCGCCACTTCTACTTCGCGTACTTCGAGATCCGCGGGCACGGCGCCACCCCGGGCAAGCGCGCCGCCGGCATCCGCGTCATCGACGCCCGCGGCGGCTCGCTGGAGGCCAGCGCCATCCTCGCCCGCAACCTGGTGCGCGAGCTCGAGCTGTGGATGCCGATGACGTTCATCGTGGCGTCGTCGCTGGTGTGGCCCGACGCGCCGGCGTGGATGTGGGTGGTGGCGACCGCCTGGCTGGTGCTGGTCTCGCTCCTGCCGCTGTTCAACAAGGACAACCTGCGCGTGGGCGACCTCATCGGCGGCACGCTGGTCGTGGTGCAGCCCCGGGTCCAGCTCCGCGCCGACCTCGCCGACGCCGCCGCGCGGGCGGCGC
Organism: uncultured delta proteobacterium; assembly: GCA_900696455.1. Classification (GTDB taxonomy): domain Bacteria; phylum Myxococcota_A; class Polyangia; order Haliangiales; family Haliangiaceae; genus UBA2376. The sequence continues at coordinate 2,597 of CAADGB010000262.1, read as the reverse complement.
CGGTCGGAGCGCCGGCCGCGGCGCCGGGAGCGGCGCCGGGCGGGGTCGGTGGCGCGGTCGCCGCGGCGCGCGCGGCGGCCGCCCCGCGCTACGCGTTCACCGAGACCCAGCTCGACGTCTACGGCGTCTACGAGCTGCAGGTGCTCGAGGGCCTCCTGCGCGGCGAGGCCGCGGGCGACGCCGGCGCGGTGCAGGCGGTGGCCGAGAAGATCCGGGCCAAGGTCCACTACGCCGAGACGGTGCGACCCGGCGACGACGAGCGCTTCCTGCGCGACTTCTACACCGCCCTGCGCGCCCACCTCGAGCAGCGCCTGCTCTTCGGCAAGCGGCGCGCCGACAAGCACGATCGATGAGCTGGGCGCCGACGCCGGCGCCGGTCGGCGGCCGCGGGCTACTCGAAGACCCGCGCCAGGTCCGCGGTCGACACGCCGTCCCGGAGCTGCCGCAGCCGGCTGTAGGTCACGCCCTGGATGACGGCGCCGATCGTGCCGTAGAGGAAGTCGATGACGAGCACGGTGACGAGCAGCGCCTGGATCTTGCCGGTGTGACCCTGGGGATCGATGAGGGTGATGGCCGCGACCTTGGCGCCGACCCGGGTGCCCCAGAACAGGATCATGAGCCCGAAGATGCGCATGCGGTTGCCCTCGGTGAGGGCGAAGCTGCGGGTGAGCGTGCCCATCACGCCCGGGCGCTCGCACACCGCCGCCGGCACCGCGACGTAGAGCCCGGTGGCGAGCACGAACGCGGGGATCACGAACGGGTAGGCGCCGAACATGACGCACCAGTAGAGGAGGAAGACCGTGAAGAAGACCGGGACGAAGCGCTTGAGGCCCTGCCACACGCAAGCGCCGACGCCGGCGCGGGTGCCGTTGAGCTCCTGGACCACGCCGTAGACGATGGGCGCGGCCAGGAACTGATCGGCGGCGTAGGTGGCGAAGACGATGACGAGGATCCACCACACGCCGCGGTCCTCGGACAGGCCCCCGGCGTCGCGCACCTCCATCACCTCGTGGCCGATGTAGACGATGAGCGGCGAGAAGAAGATGAGGCCGAGGATCAGGATCGAGGGCAGGTTGCGCGCCCATACCGCCAGGCTCTGCCCGATCGTCCCGAACACCGAGTAGCCGAGCTGCACCGGGCGAGGATGCCCGACGCGCCGGGGTCGATCAACGGCGGCGGTCGCGCCGCTCCCAGCGCTCGAGGCGGACCTCGTAGCCGCCGAGGTCGACGTCGCGGGCGAAGGCGAGGTCGAGGCCGCCGCGGCGCAGGACGGCGGCGGTGCGCGCGGCCGCCGGCGTGATCCAGACCAGGCGGCCCCCGAGGGCGAGCAGCCGGGGGACGCGGGCGGCGAAGCGCTCGAGCAGCAGGCCGGCGTCGCCGCGCAGGCGACGGCCGAGCGGTGGGTTGGTGATGACGAGCCCCAGCGGCGGGAGCGTGTGGGTGAGGGCGTCGGCGCGGACCAGCGTGGCGCCGAGCCCGGCCGCCGCCAGGTTCTGGCGGGCGGCGCCGAGCGCGCGCTCGTCGAGATCGGAGCCGTGGAGGCGCGCCGGCCCCAGCCGACCGCGCTCGCACAGCTCGCCGCCCGAGCCGGTGAACGGATCCCAGACGTGCTCGGGGCCGCCGTCGGCGGCGGGCGGACCGACGCCGGCGACCAGGGCCAGCGCCGCCGCCACGGTCGGGTGCGAGGCCGCCGGCACGTCGGCGACGCGCCACCCGAAGCGGTCGTCGCGGTAGCGGCGGGGCCGCAGCTCGAGGTGGCGCTGGTCGGCGGTCACCACGACGTCCCAGGTAGTGGCGCGCGGCTGGTTGCGCAGGGCGGGGGCGAGGGCGCGGACGCGGGCGGCGGTCGCCCACACCAGGCCGCGGCGGTGGCCGCCGCCCTCGACGTCGAGGCGCCAGCGGATGGGGCCGCGGGTCCAGGCCGCGAGCAGGGCGAGGACGTCGGGTCGCGCCAGCGCCCGCGCGATGCGCTCGACGAGCGGATCGTCGCCGGCCGGCGCGGATCCGGCCTCGGCCTCGGCCCCGGCCACGGACCCGGCCTCGGCCTCGGACACGGCCCCGGCCTCGGACCCGGCCTCGGCCTCGGCCCCGGCCTCGGCCTCGGACCCGGCCTCGGACCCGGACCCGGCCCCGGCCCCGGCCTCGGACCCGGACCCGGCCTCGGCCACGGCCTCGGCCTCGAGCTCGGCCTCGGACCCAGCCACGGCCCCGGCCTCGGCCACGGCCTCGGACCCGGACCCGGACCCGGCCTCGGCCACGGCCTCGGCCTCGGACCCGGACCCGGCCTCGGACACGGCCTCGGCCTCGAGCTCGGCCTCGGACCCGGACCCGGCCTCGGACACGGCCTCGGCCTCGAGCTCGGCCTCGGACCCGGCCTCGGACCCGGCCTCGCGGATGATTCGCGCGTGGAGATCGGGCGGATGCTCTCCCGCTCGCCCTGAGCCGCCCGAGCGCAGCGAGGGCGTGTCGAAGGGCGCCGGTCGCGGCGCCGCGGGCGCCGCGGGCAGCTCCACCAGCACCCCCGCGGCCAGGAGCGTGCGGGCGGCCAGGAGCGGGCCCAGCGGCCCGGCGAGCTGCACGCGCACGCGCCCCGGCCC
>CAADGB010000261.1 GCA_900696455.1 uncultured delta proteobacterium | reverse complement strand
CGGGGCCTCGCTGCCGGCGGCGGGCGCCGGCGTGGGCGAGGTGCGGCCCCCGCAGCCGCCGGCGAGCGCGGCGAGCGCGGCGAGCGCGGCGGCGACGAGGGCCGGCCGGGGAGGAGCGAACGGGGAGGAGACCGGCGAGGGATCGAGGCGCATCTCCCGAGGGAGTATCACGGCGCCGGACAGGTCACCGCCGGCGACTGCTCGGTGGCGAGGGCGCGGCACACCCCGCGCCGCATCGTCCGCCAGTCGTCGTCGCCGCCGTAGCGGAAGCTCGAGATGCCGTCCGCCACCGGATCGAACCGCACCCGCCGCGCCTTGTCCTTGGCCGGGTCCGGGTCGGCGAACGCGTCGCTGTAGACCCACGCCGCCCGCAGGTTGTCGTCGACGCCGGCCTCGAACAGCAGGTCGATCCCGTAGGCATGGGCCCAGTCGTTGTCGTAGAGCGCCTCCTGATCCAGGCGCACGCCCCGGCCCTCGTCGCTCACGCTGACGAGCTGGCGCAGCGAGCTCCGGTCGGGGTCGTGGTACTTCGGCGTCCACACCACGTGCAGCCGGCCGCCCAGCACCTGTTGCGCCGGATCGGGGACCCAGGCGAGGGCGGGGCGCCCCTGGACCTTGCGCAGGTCGCCGTGGGTCGCGCCACACGACGGCAGGCGCGGCTCGCGCACCCAGTGCCCGGCCGGCGCGCGATACCAGAGCTGCATGCAGTCGTGGGGCTGGGCGCCGAACACCAGGTGCATGCGCGGGGTGGTCGTCGGGGAATCGAGCGGCGGGGCCAGGCTCGCGCCCGGCGCGCCGAGGAGCGACATGCGCACCGGGGCGCCGGCGGCGTCGAGGAGCGGCTGGGCGTCGCCCCAGGCGTCGGCGTGGCGCAGGTAGCGGCGGGAGAACAGCGCGCCGGCGGCGTCGCGATAGAACAGCTCGGGCACCCCGTCCTCGGCGAGGGCCAGCGTCGGCTGATCGAGCGCGGCGTTCACGCCCAGGGTGCGCACCGGGCCGAACTGGGGCGCGCCCGCGCTGACGCCGGTGAGCAGGCTCCAGCGCAGCGTGTAGCTCGCGCCGAGGCCGACCACCAGCACCTCGCCGGTCGCCGGCAGGCGGACGGCGTCGACGCCGCGCGCGCTGTCGAGCCCGGCGAGCTGGCCGCTGGTCGCGAAGGTCGCGCACTCCTCACCGTCGGGGACCCCGCAGGTGAGGGGCGACGCGGTGTAGGTCCAGCCCACGGTCGCCGCCTGCGCGCTGAAGATGAACAGGCGGCTGCCGTGGCGGGCCAGGGCCGGGGCGAGCTGCGAGGTGATCGCGCCGGCGCGCCAGGTCGAGCCGGAGCGCGTGGTCTCGCACGAGTCCTGCGCGCGCGCGTTGGCGGCGGCGCGCACGGTCTGGCCGGCGGGCGCGTACAGGCCGTCGCGGTTCCAGTCGACGCTGCCGGTGGCGTGGTCGACCTGGTAGCCGAAGACGTCGTCGAGCACGCGCAGGAAGGCGGCCTGGGTGGCCGGGTTCGCGACGCCGGTCTCGACCAGCGCGGCGTTGTCGAGGGTGGGGGCGCCGGCGCCGTCGGCGAAGCCGACCGCCTGGGCGTCGAAGGCGTAGTTCATGAGCGACGGATAGTTGGGCTTGCAGTTGAGGTAGATGACCGGGTTCCGGACACCATCATGCATGAGGTCGGTGGTGTGGCCGGTCTCGTGGGCCGCGGTGCGACCGCTGCCGCCGTAGACGAAGGCGAGGTGGGCGTCGCTCTGCCCGGCGCCGCTGGCCAGGCGCAGGGCGTAGCGGAACAGGCCGCGCCGCGCCGGCGCCAGGTGCGCCGCCCGGGCATCGCTGTAGTGGGTCGGTCCGCCACCCGCCGCCGGCGGCACCACGCCGTGTCCGCCCCAGTCGCCGTGGAGCGCGCGCAGGCGCGCGCTGCTGGGCGCGACGCCGCTGTCGACGTGGAGGCGGACGCCGGGCTTGCCGTCGGGGTTGCGCAGCGACGCGGCGTGGGCCGCGCGCTGGGCCGCGGTCGGGTTGCCGACGCGATCGCCGAAGTAGTCGGCCCACATGACGACCTCGGCCTCGGTCACCGCCACCTCGGCCTCGCCGCTCGACGACTGGCCGAAGTCGACCTCGACGAACAGGTCCTTGTGGCGCGGATCGGCGCCCCAGCGCGGTAGCGCCTGGGCCGGCGACACGTCGCGGCGGCCGAGCACCTCCCAGCCGTCGCGCAGGCCGTCGCCGTCGGTGTCGGCGGCGTCGGCGGCCAGCGAGCAGCTGAAGCTCACGCCGAAGCGATCGACGGCGGTGCCGGAGCGGGCATCGCAGGTGCCGAGCGCCGCCTCGAGATCGCGGCCCAGCCCGTCGCCGTCGGCGTCGCGACCGGTGATGGCGGCGTCGTTGCGGAGCAGCCGGGCCGGCACCGACGCGCCGGTCAGGCCGGTCTGTCCCACCAGGTAGGTGGTGGTCCCCGACGACGGCACGTCCACGCCGGCGGCACCGACCGTGGCGGCGGTGCCGGCGGCGCGCGCGACGATGTTCGCGCCGCTCATGCGGTAGATGACGTGGGTGGCGCTGGCGCCCGGCAGGGGCGCGGTCTCGAGCCGGTCGCCGGCGCGGCTCGACGTGATCGCCCGCGCCGGGTACGACAGCGTGACCAGGTAGGAGCTGCCGAGGTAGCGCAGGGCGGCGGTGCCGGTCGTGCTCGCGGTCCGGGCGCGCGCGACGATGCGCACGCTCGCCCCGTACCACGGGGCCGTGTAGGTCACCCGCGAGCGCGGGTCGCCCGCCGCCCGATCGTCGTTCATCGCGAGCTGGCTGCCCGAGCTGGTCAGGATGTGCAGCACGCTGTCGGCGCCGCTCGACAGGCTGGTGATCTCGGCGGTCAGGGTCTGGGACGGCCCCAGGTAGACCGCGGCCTCGGCGATCACCGGCAGGTCGAGCTCGCACGCCGTCATGCCCGAGCCGCACGAGCACGAGCCGCACCAGAGGATGCCGCCGCAGCCGTCGTCCTGGAGGCCGCAGCCCTCGGCCGTGCCGGGCAGGCCACACACCCGCGGCAGGCAGATCCCGCCCGGGCCATAGGCCACGCCGGCGACCTCGCCGGTGCTGACCAGGTCGCCGGCGTCGGGGCCTGCGGGTTCGTCGCTCGCCGGATCGTCACCCGGGGTGTCCGGGTCACCGGGCTCGAGGCACGCGGCGAGGCAGAAGGGGAGCGTCAGCGCGACGCGGAGGAGGGCGGGGGATGGGCGGACCATGGCGCCGCGCCATTGCCAGCGACGGGCCATGCACCCGTTCCAGCCAGGTCGCGGGCTTGCGCGGCCCACGCCGTCCTCGGCGCGGGGCCGCGCGCCGATCGCCCAGGCGAACTGCCCAGGCGATCCGGCCGCCGCGGGCCGCGGTCAGGCGCCCGGGAACATGAGCGCGCGCATGTCGCTCTCCATCGACGCGCGGATGTGCGCGATGGTCGGGCCGCGCAGGCGCTCCTTGGTGGCGCGGTACGGCATGCGGCCGAGCGCGCCCAGGCGCGCCGCCTCGGCCAGGGCGCGGGGCAGGACCTCGTCGGCCGCGACCACCTCGTCGACGTAGCCGGCGATCGCCGCCCCGGCGGGATCGTAGACCTGGGCCAGCAGGGTGGCGCGGGGCAGGGCCGCCGCGCTCAGCCGGTCGCGGGCCAGCTCCATCGCCAGCAGCGGCACCGGCATGCCGATCGCGACCTCGTTGAGGCCGAGCTTGAACGGCCCGGCGGCGGCGATGCGCACGTCGCCGGTCAGCACCACCAGGGCGCCGCCGGCGAGGGCGTGGCCGGTGCAGGCGACGATCAGGGGCAGCGGCGTGGCGTAGAGGCCGAGCAGGAGGTCGGCGCCGCGGGTGAGCAGCGCCTTGGCGTGCTCGGGCCCGCTCATCATGACCCGCAGGTCGAAGCCGGCGCAGAAGCGCTCGGGGCGGCCGGCGAGGACGATCGCCGAGGCCTCGCCCTCGGCGCGGGCCAGCGCCGCCAGCAGCGCGTCGATCATGGTCACCGACAGGGCGTTGGCCTTGCCGTCGTCCATCTCCACCACCGCGGTCTTGCCTTCGAGTCGGTACCGGACGGGCTCGCTCATCACGGCAGCCTACCGCGGTGACCCGCGCCCCGGGCTTGCTCCGCCTTTCTTTGCGATCGCCCCACGCACGCACCGCGGCCGAGGCCACGTCACCGTGGCGCGGGCGCGGGCGCCGGCGCCGGCCTCGGCCCCGGCCCCGGCCCCGGCCCCGGATCGAAGCGCAGCGCGTCGTCGGCGATCGCGCGGTGGCGCAGCATGATCAGGTCGCGCACGTAGTTCTGGTAGAGCTTCCACGGCACCCGCGCGCCCTGGCGCGGCAGCTCGGGCAGCGCCCGCTGCACGTAGCCCGAGGCCAGGTCGAGCAGGGGCTCGTCGCCGACGTCGGGCCCGGCCACCGGCACGCACGCCCGGTGCCCGCGGTCGGCCATGTAGCGGAGGAGCCGGGCCACGTACTGCGCGGTCAGCTCGCACTTGAGCGTCCACGACGCGTTGGTGTAGCCGGCGGCCAGCGCCAGGTTGGGCACCCCCGACAGCATCGCGCCCTTGTAGACCTTGAGCTCGGCCGGCACGACCGGTCGACCGTCGACCTCGAGGGCGAGCCCGCCGAGGAAGCGCAGGCGCAGGCCGGTGGCGGTCACGATCAGGTCGGCGGCCAGCTCGCGGCCGGAGGCGAGGAGGACGCCGCGCTCGGTGAAGGTCTCGATGCGATCGGTGACGACCTCGACCTTGCCGGCGCGGATGGCGCGGAACAGGTCGGCGTCGGGCACCAGGCACAGGCGCTGATCCCAGGGCGCGTAGCTCGGGTTGAAGTGGGTGGCGACGTCGTAGTCCGGGCCGAGCTGGGCGGTCACGCCGCGGGTGATGAGGCGGCGGGCCTGGGCCGGGAAGCGGCGGCAGAAGTTGTAGAACGCCGAGCCGAGCAGCACGTTCTTCCACCGCACCAGATCGTGGGCCAGCCCCGGCGGCAGGGTCCGGCGCAGGCGACGCGCCACCCGGTCGACCGCCGGCCGCGACACCACGTAGGTCGGCGAGCGCTGCAGCATGACGACGTGGGCGGCGCGCTCGGCCAGGGCCGGGGCCAGGGTCACGGCGGTGGCGCCGCTGCCGATCACGATCACCCGGCGCCCGGCGTGGTCGATGTCGTCGGTCCAGTGCTGGGGGTGGACGACCCGACCGGAGAAGCGCTCGCGGCCGGGGAAGGGAGGATCGTGGCCGGCGTCGTAGGCGTAGTAGCCGGTGCACATGTAGAGGAAGCGGCACGACAGCGTCACCGCGCCGCCGTCGCTCGTCCGCCGGGCGGTGACCGTCCACCGCGCGTCGGCGCTCGACCACGACGCGCGCTCGACGCGGAGGCCGAACCGGATGCGGGCGTCGATGCCGTGGGCGCGGGCGGTGTCCTCGATGTAGGCGCGGATGCTGGCCCCGTCGGCGATGCCCTGATCGCTCGGCCACGGCGCGAACGAGTAGCCCAGCGTGTACATGTCGGAGTCCGACCGGATGCCGGGGTAGCGGAACAGGTCCCACGTGCCGCCGATCGCGTCGCGGGCCTCGACCACGGCGTAGCGCAGCGCCGGGCAGGTGGCCTGCAGGTGGTAGGCGGCGGCGATCCCCGACAGCCCGGCGCCGACGATCAGGGCGTCGAGCGGGGCGTCGGGAGCGCGGGGTGCGGTCGGTGTCGGCGCGACCATGCCCGGCCATCATCGCATGGCCGCCGCCGGCGGGTCCGGATCGGTATAAGCTGGCACGAGGACGACGCCCAGGTGCACGAGGTCTCGGGAAAGGTCTTCGCCTCCTACGCCGGCGCGCTGGCCGCGCGCGGCGTCGCGATCGAGCCGCTGATCGCCGACCTCGGCGTCCCGCTCGAGGTGCTGTGCGACCCCGAGCGCCGCCTCGACTGGGAGCTGCTGATGGAGCTGTCCGACCGGATCGCGGCCCGCATCGGGCTCGACGAGTGCACCGGGTTCGGCCGGCGCACCGCGCCGCCCGACTTCGAGGTCCTCACCGCCAGCATCGTGGAGCTGGTGGGCCCGGAGCGGGCCTTCGGCCTGCTCGAGTGGGTGCCGACGCACCTGCTGGGCGTGCCGCGCATCGCCGTCCGGCCGAGCGAGGGGATGGTCGAGATCGAGGTCGAGGTGCCGGCCGAGCGCCGCGGCTCCGAGGCCTGGCTCCGCATCTTCCTGGGCGGGGCCGAGTCGCTGCCCGCGGCCTTCGGCCTCCGCGTCGCCGGCATCGAGCTCGCCGTCGAGTCGACGCGGCGCGCGCGGGGTCGGCTCGCGCTGCCGCCGCCCACCGCCGTCGGCGCACCCGGTGGCGAGGTGGCGGCCTCGCTCCTCGACGCGTTCCGGCACCAGGCCCACGCCCTCGCCCGCTCGGAGCGAGATCGCGAGCGCGGCCGCGCCGAGCAGGCGCGGCAGGCCGCGGTCAGCCAGGCGCTGCTCGAGGCCATCGACGAGGGCGTGGCGATCGTCGACGGCGCGGCCCTGGTGGTGCGGTGGGCCAACCCGGCGCTGGCCCGCCTCCTCGGGGCCGCCGCCGGCGCGCTCGTCGGTACGTCGCTCCTCGCCTGGCTCGCGCCCGACGGCGTCGAGCACCTGCGCGCCGCGCTGGCCGCGCCCAGCATCCCTGGCACGATCGACGTCACGCTCCCCGGCGGCGCCGAGCTCGAGCTGACCCTCACCGACCGCCGCGCGGACGAGGCGATCGGCGGCTGGATCGTGAGCGCCCGCGACGTCACCGCCCGCAACGCCGCCGCCCGCGACGCCCAGCGCGCGGTCCGCCTCGAGAGCGTCGGTCGCCTGGCCAGCGGGATCGCCCACGACTTCAACAACTACCTGACCGCGCTGGTCAGCCTGGTCGCGGTCATCCGGCGCAAGCTGCCGATGGGGCGGCCGGTCGACGACGAGCTCACCGGTCTCGACGAGGTGACCGACAAGGCGGCGGGGTTGACCCGCCAGCTCCTGGCGTTCGCGCGCAAGCAGCGGGTGCGGCCGCGCGCCGTCGACGTGAGCGTCCTGGTGGCGGGGATCGAGGGGCTCCTGCGCCAGGCCGTCGGATCGGTGGTGACGCTCGAGCTGGCGCTCGAGCCCGCGCCGTGGACCGTCGAGGTCGACCCCGGACAGCTCGAGCAGGTGCTGGTCAACCTCGCGATCAACGCGCGCGACGCGATGCCCGACGGCGGCACGGTGCGGCTGGCGACCCGCAACCAGGCCGACGTCGATCCGGCGGGCGGCTGGGTCGTGATCGAGGTGAGCGACACCGGGCAGGGCATGTCGGACGAGGTGGCGGCGCAGGTGTTCGAGCCGTTCTTCACGACCAAGGGCGACCTCGGCACCGGGCTCGGCCTCGCGATCTGCCCCGGCATCGTCAGCCAGGCCGGGGGCCGCATCGACGTCCACAGCCGGTCGGGGGCGGGCACCACCTTCGCCGTTCACCTGCCGCGCGCGGCGCCCGAACCGGGCTGACGCTCGGGCCCGCACGCCCGCGCCTCACCAGGTCAGGACGACCATGAGGACCAGGAGCGCGACGAGCACGATCGCGACGATCGCCACCGTGCGCCAGGTCGGGCCGGTCCGGGGCAGCTTCATCGTCCGGCTGGCGGTCGCCGGAGGCTCCGGCGCGGGCGGCGCGGGCGCGGTCGACGCGGCCGCAGGCGGCGCGGGCGCCGCAGGCTCGTCGGGCAGGTCGGGCAAGGGCTCGGCGTGGCGCGCGGGGGTGGGCGCGGCGCCGCCGGCCGGCGTCGGCGCGGCGCTCCCGAGCCGGGCCTCGAAGGCCTGCAGGACCTCGTAGGTCGAGGTGACGGTCTCGAACTCGTCGGGCGGATCGAGGCCGCCGCCGCCGAGATCGGCGACGATCGCGGTCTGGTTGTCGCGGCCGCCGCGGTCGTTGGCGAGCGCGATCATCGTGTCGCAGGCGGCGCGCGGCTCGCTGCCGCTGAGGATCTCCTTGAGCTCGTCGTCGCTGACCTCGTTGGTGACGCCGTCGGAGCAGAGCAGGAAGCGATCGCCGCGGCGGAGCTCGAGGCGGGCGATCGCGACCCGCACGTCGGCGGCCAGGCCCATCGCCTGCAGGATGACGTTCTTGCTGGCCGAGTGGCGCGCCTCCTCGGCGGACATCACGCCGTGGTCGATCATGAGCTGGACCAGGCTCTGGTCGCGGGTGATCTGGCGGAGCCGGCCGTTGCGCAGGAGGTAGGCGCGCGAGTCGCCGACCTCGGCGATGTAGGCCTCGGCCCCGCGCACGAACACCGCGGTGAGGGTGGCGCCCATGCCGCGGCGGTTCTCGGCCCGCGCGGCGTCCATGACCGTCAGGTTGGCCCGCAGCACCGCGGCCTCGAGGTGCTCCTGGATCGAGCCCCGCGCCGCCTGCTGCATCGCCGCCTGCAGCGACTCCAGCACCAGCGCGCTGGCGACCTCGCCGGCCTGGTGGCCGCCCATCCCGTCGGACAGCGCGAGGAGCACGCCGTGATCGTGGACGTCGAGGGCGTGATCGCCCGCCTCGGCCTCGATCCGCGCGCCGGTGGCGAGGGCGGTGACCGCGTACGCATCCTCGTTGGTGGTCCGCGCGCGCCCCACGTCGGTGAGCGCGGACACGAGCATCCTCACGTTCGCCATGGCCGGGCCGGCGGGCGATCGCCGCGCCGGTGCGAGCATGGTCGCACAGGTCGGGGGGCGAGATCACGCGGAGGGGCGGACCAGACGGGCGCCGTCGGCCACCAGGCCGGCGCGGGCCGCGAGCTCGGCGAGGAACGCGCCCCGGTCGACCGGCGAGATCAGCGCGTGCCGGAAGAGGCCGTCGCCGAACTCGATGTCGAGGCGGTCGCGCGAGAGGGCCGGCGAGCTGAGCACGCTGCGCGACGGCGTCACCGACCGGATCTCGGCCAGCGGGATGCGCTGGCGGACCACGCCGTGGCGGACCACGACCGCGTCCTCGGCCACCGCGTAGCGGACCGGCAGCACCAGCCCGCCGTAGACCAGGACCAGGAAGGCGGCGCCGCCGGCGGCCGCCAGCACCCCTTCGCCGCCGACGAGGGTGGCGACCAGCGCCACCAGGCACGACAGCGGCGCCACCGCCAGCAGCACCGCGACCCACCAGTCGACCTTGGACGGGTACCACCGGAGCTCGGCCGCCATGGCCGCCAGGGTAGCCCGCGCCGCGGAGCGTGTGAAGCGCGTCGCCGGCGCCTCGGCGCGGAGCGTGGGGAGGGACCACACGCTCCGGTCGCTCAGGGCTTCCAGGAGGCCGCGACGAAGATGCGCTGCTCGGGCGCGCCGACCGCGTTCACCAGCCCGCGGGTGGCGCCGAGCCCGAGCTGGAGCGAGGGCGTGGCGCGGACGTGGGCGCCGAGCCCGAGCTCGAGCGGGTGACCGCTGGCGCTGCCGCGGCGCAGCGCCGTCGACCCGAACAGCTCGGGCCCGAGCAGCACGCGGCCGGCGCCGAGCCGGACGCCGGCGGCGGCGGCGTAGCGCAGCTCGCTGCCGAAGCGCAGGCCGGCGAGCTCGGTCGCCTCGCGCAGGCGCAGCCCGAGGCCGGCGGCGTACTCGACGCGCGCGAGGCGGCCGGCGACGGCGGCGCGCGGCTCGGCGGCGAACGTGCCGTCGCTGGTGTAGTTGGTGCGCGAGCCGGTGGGTAGCGTGAGGGCGAGGCCGGCCGCGAGCCGCAGCGGCCCGTCGGCGTCGCCGACGACGCGGACGTCCCCGGCGACGCGCACGTCGCCGAACGCGTAGGTCGGCCCCACCAGCTCCATGCCGTTGTAGGTGCCGCCGTCGCCGCGCTGGTAGACCGTCATCGGCGCGGTGCCGGTCAGGCGGAGACGCTCGCGCAGCGTGAGGCTGACGCCGGCCTGGAACGCCACCGCGTCGGCCACGATGACTTCGCGGCGCATGCCGTCGGCGTCGTAGCTGACCAGCGGCCGGCGGGCGTGGTGCCACGTCATCGCCATCGCCGCGTCCCAGTCGCCGGCGAACGACAGCGAGTCGGCCGCGAACCAGGCGCTGTCGGCGCTGGCGGCGTCGTAGCGCTCGATGGCGCGGGCGCCCCGATCCTCGGCGGCGGCGGGGTGGGCGGCCCCGGCCAGGCCGGCGGCGATCGCGATGGCCGCGGTCAGCGCCGGCGCGTGGCGGCGGCCGCGGGCCCTGCGCGGGACGAGGGCCAGGGCCAGGGCGGCGAGGCCCAGGGCCAGCGGCAGCGTCCCACCGCCGCCCGCGGCGCAGCCGGTCCCGCCGCCCGACAGGGTCCCTTCGTCGTCGAGGAGCTCGATCGTGACCGCGGCGCTCGCGCTGGCGCCGTGCGAGCCCTGCGCGGGGTAGCGCGCGCTCACTTCGTGCTCGCCGCGCCGGTTCAGGGTCAGGACCACCGTCGCGGCGCCACCGGTCAGCGTCGCCGCCGCCGCGACGTGGCCGTCGACCAGCAGCTCGACCTCGCCGGCGGGGATCCCGAGGTCGGCGTCGACCTCGAGCGTGATCTCGAGCGGGCGATCGATCGCTCGCGCGGCCGGCGCCACGACGCGGAGCGTGGTGGGGATCGGCGCCACGGCGAGGGTGGCGGTGGCGGGGGCCGCGGCGCCGGCGACGCTGGCGACGACCACGACGTCCCCGACGGCGGGGCCGGCCGTGACCGCGACGGCGACCTGGCCGGCGGCGTCGGTGGACGCGCTCGGGACCGCCAGGGTGGCGGCGACGCCGCTGCTGGCGACCGCGAACGACACCACCGCTGCTGGCACCGGGTTGCCGTGAGGGTCGACGACCTGGAAGCGGAGCGGCGCGCCGAAGGCGGTCGTGGCCAGGGTCCGCTGGCCTCCGCCGGCGGCGACGGCGATCGCGCCCGGCGCGGCCGCGGTGTTGGTGAGCGCGAACGCGGCCGGGGCGACGCCGGAGACGGTGGCGGTCACGACGTAGGCGCCGGTGGTAGCGTCGGCGACGGCGGCGACCGCGGCGTGGCCGCCGCCGTCGGTCACGGCGGTGGGCGCCGCCAGGGTCGCGCCCGGGCTCGTCGGCGCGGCGTAGGCGACGGTCGCGCCGGGGACGCCGTTGCCGAAGCGATCGGTGACGGTGACGGCCAGGGCGTGGGCGAAGCCGTGCAGGACCTGCGCGCTCTGCGGCGTGGCCTCGACCGCCGCGACCACGGTCGCGGGCACGTCGGCGAGGTTGGTGAGCGCGAAGGCGGCGGGGGCCGTCGCGCCCGCGGCGGCGGCGGTCACGGCGTACCCGCCGGACACGGTGCCGGCGACCGCGGCGGCCGAGACCAGGCCGTCCGCGTCGCTGGTCGCGATCGCGTCGGTGAGGGTCGCGGTGGCGCCGGCGCCCGGCGCGTCGAACGTCACCACCGCGCCGGTCACCGGGTTCCCGTGGGCGTCCTCGACCCGGGCCACCAGCGGGTCGGGGAAGGCCGCGGCCACGGTCGCGCGCTGGTCGTCGCCGTCGACGGCGACGATCCGGTGGGCGGCGCCGTGGACGTTGGTGAGCGCGAAGCGCGCGGGCTCGGGCAGGCTGGCGATCGACGCCGGGACCTCGTAGGCGCCGGCGGCGGCGCCAGCGGTGGCGGTGACGGCGCAGCGGCCGTCGTCGTCGGTGATCACGGTCGCGGCCGACAGGGTCGCGGTCGCGCCGCTGGCGGGCGCGGCGTAGTCGACGGTGACGCCGGGCACCGGGTTGCCGAAGGCGTCGCGGACCTCGGCGACGAGCGGACGCGCGAACGGGGAGGCGACCTCGGTGACCTGCGGGGTCGACGTCGCCGCGGCGGTGATCGCGGCGGGCGCTCCCGGCAGGGTGGTGAGCGCGAACGTCGCGGGCGCCGCGCCGCCGGCGACGGTCGCCAGGACGACGTAGCCGCCGCGGGCGGTGCCGGCGCGGGCGCCGATCGCGGCCAGGCCATCGCCATCGCTGGTCACCGCGGTCGCGGTGAGGATCGCGGTGGCGCCGGTCGCCGGCGCCGTGAACGACACGACGGCGCCCGGCACCGGGTTGTCGTCGGCGTCGAGCACGATCACCTCGAGGGCGTCGGCGAAGTCGTGGTCGACCACGGCGGCCTGGGGCGCGCCGCCGGTGACCGCGATGGTCGCCGGGGCCCCGGCGAGGTTGGTGAGCGCGAACGTCGCCGGCGTGGCGACCCCGGCGACCGAGGCCATCACCGCGTAGCCGCCGGCGAACGCGCCGGCGGTGGCCCGGACCGCGGTCTGGCCGTCGGCGCCGGTGGTGGCGGTCGCGGCGTCGAGGCTGGCGGTGGCGCCGGAGGCCGGCGCGGCGAACGCCACGGTGATCCCGGGCGTGGGGTTGCCGAAGCGGTCCACGACCGTGACCGCGAGCGGCGCCGCGAACTTGGCGCGGACCGTGGCCGCCTGCGGCGTGCCGCCCGGTACGACCGCGATCGCGGCCGGCGCGTCGGGGGCGTTGGTCAGCGCGAACGTCGCCGACGCGTCGCCGAGGTGCGCCGCGACCGTGTAGCCGCCGGCGACCGTGCCCGCGGTGGCGGCGAAGGCGATCCGGCCGTCGTCGTCGGTGGCCGGCTGGACGGGGGCGAGGGTGGCGGAGGCGCCGGCGAGCGGCGCGCTGGTGGTGACGGTGGCGCCGGGCACGGGGTTGCCGTGGGCGTCGGTGACGATCGCCACCAGCGGCGACGGGAACGCGCTGGCCACGATCGTGATCTGCCCGCCGCCGCCGAGCGCGGCGATGTGGGCCGCGGCGCCCGGTCGGTTGACGAGCGGCACGGCGACCGTGGCGGCGCCCGCGGTCGCGTTCACGGTGTAGGCGCCGGCGACGGTGCCGGCGGTCGCGCTCACGCTGCTCCGGCCGTCGGCGCCGGTGGCGCTCGAGGCCGGGACCGCGGCGCGGGGACCGGCGGACGGCGCGGTCCAGGCCACGACGGCGTCGGCGATCAGGTTGTCGTGGGCGTCGCGGACCTCGACCACGAGCGGCTGCGCGAACGCCGTGGTGATCGCGGTCTCCTGCCCGCCGCCGCCGAGCAGCGCGATCGTCGCCGGCGCGCCGGGCAGGTTGGTCAGCGTGAACGTGACCGCGGCGCCTCCGGACAGCGACGCCGTGACCTGGTGGGCGCCGGCGAGGGGGCCGGCGGTGGCGGAGGTCTCGGCCTCGCCGTCGCCGCCGGTGATCGCGGCCTCCGGCGCCAGCGTGGCGCGGGTGGCGGCGGCGGCGAAGGTCACGGCGGCGCCCGGCACCAGGTTGCCGAAGGCGTCGCGGACCACGACCCGCAGCGGCTGGGCGAAGGTCGTCGTGACGGCCGCCGACTGGCCGTCGCCGCCGACGACGGCGATCGTCACCGGCGCGCCCGGCAGGTTGGCCAAGGCGAACGCGACGGGCGAGGCGCCCTCGACGGCGGCCACGATCAGGAAGTCGCCGCTGACGCTGCCGGCGACCGCGGTGGTCGCGGCGAGGCCGCTGGCGTCGGTGGTGACCGTCGCGGCCACGGTCGCCGTCGCGCCGGTGGTGGGCGCGGCGAAGGTGACGCTGGCGCCCGGCACCGGGTTGCCGTGGGCGTCGACCACGCCGACCGCGAGCGGCGCGGCGAACGCGCTGCCGACCACCGCGCTCTGGCCGCCGCCGCCGGTCGCGGTGAGGACCGCGGGGGCGCCGGCCAGGTTGGTGAGCGTGAAGCTGGCGCTGGCGCCGCCGGCGATCGAGGCGATGACCTGGTAGGTGCCGGCGACGGTGCCGGCGATCGCGCTGGCCATGGCCTCGCCGCTGGCGCTGGTGGTCGCCACCGCCGGCGCGATCAGCGCCGACGGTCCGGCGCCCGGCGCGCCGAAGGTGACGCTCGCGGCCGGCACCGGGTTGCCGTGCGCGTCGAGGACGAGGACGCGCAGCGGGGCGGCGAACGGATCGGTGACCACGCTCGCCTGGCCGCTGCCGGCGGCGAGCTGGATCGAGGCCGGCGCGCCGGCAGTGCTGACGAGCGCGAAGCTGGCCGGGGTCGCCACGCCGACCACGCTCGCGCTCACGGCGAAGCTCCCGGCGACGGTGCCGGCGGTGGCGCCGGCGCGTGCGAGGCCGGCGGCGTCGGTGACGGCGGTGGCCGGGGTGAGGCTGGCGCCGGGGCCGGCGCCGGGCGCGCTGAACGTCACCAGCACCCCGGGGCGGGGCTGCCCGGCGGCGTCGCGGACCACCGCCACCAGCTCGTCGGCGAAGGCGGTGGCCACGGTCGCGGTCTGGCCGCTGCCGGCGTGGACCGCGATCGTCGCCGGCGGCCCGAGGTTCGACAGCGTGAACGAGGGCGTGCCGACCAGGCCGACGACGGTGGTGGTGACGACGTAGGCGCCGGCGATCGCGTTGGCGCTGACGGCGCGGCTGGCGACGCCGCTGCTGTCGGTGGTGGCCGAGCCGGCGCTCGGGCTGGTCGCCGCGCCGCTGGCCGGCGCCGTGAGCCCGACCGCCACCCCCGGGACCGGGCGACCGCCGGCGTCGGTCACGACGACCGACAGCGGCGTGGCGAAGGCCGTGCTCACCGCGGTCGCCTGGTCGGAGCCGCCGACGATGGTCACCGTCGTCGGCGCGCCGACGAAGGCCGCGGTCACGCTCTGCGCGCCGGTCATGGTCACGGTGCAGGTGGTCGCGGTCCCGCTGCAGGCGCCGCCCCAGCCGGTGAAGGTGGCGCCGGTCACCGGCGCCGCCGTCAGCACCACCTGGGCGCCGTCGAGGAACTCGGCGCCGTCGTCGGCACACGCCGGGCCGCAGGCGATGGCCGCCGGCACCGAGCTGATCGTCCCGCCGGCGGTGAATCCGGTCTTGGTCACCGACAGCAGGCGCAGCGTGCCGAGGGCGTTGGTATCGAGGGCGGTGTTGTTGTTGGTGTCGGGGTCGCTGCCGCCGCCGCCCACACTGACGGTGACCGTGTTGATCACCTGGCCGCTGCCGCTGCCGGCGATCGCGGTCGCTTGCTGGACGTAGGTGATGCTGGCGCCGACCGGGATCGACACGCCGCTGCTCGCGATCCCGCCCGCGCCGCTGGCGGGGCAGGTCGCGCCGCCGCTGCCGGTGCAGGTCCAGGTCGCGGCGGTGAGCTGCGCCGGCAGCGGCGCGCTCCCGGTCACGCTCCCGGCGGCGACCGGGCCGTGGTTGGTGACGACGATCGTGTAGGTGGTGGGCTGACCCCAGGCCAGGGCCGGCACGCCGTCGCCGATCGTGACGCCGAGGTCGGCGTACTGCACCGAGGAGGTGACCGAGGTGTAGACCTTGGGGCCGACCAGGGCCGAGATGCCGGTCGCGTAGATCGCGTAGTTGCCGTTGGTGATGAGCGTGCCGGCGGCGGTGCCGGCGGGGATGCCGACCGTGAGCTGCAGGGAGCCGGTGGCGCCGTTAGCCAGGGTGCCGAGGTCGCACGACACCGTACCGGTGGCGCCGACCGCCGGCGTGGTGCAGGCACCGCCCAGGCTCACCGCCTGGAACGTCGTGTTGGGCGGCGTGACGAAGTCGAGGCGCGTGCCGGTGGTGGTGGTGGTGCCCCCGTTCTTGTAGTTGACCGTGTAGGCGATCGTCGCGCCGGCGTTGGCCGACTGCGGCCCGGTGGCCCAGGCGTAGAGGCCGGGGATCCCGGAGCCGACGGCGTCGACGTAGACCCGCCCCCAGTGGCCGCTCTGCGAGCAGCCGGCGGCGAGCACCGTGAGCTCGACCTGGTCACCGACCGACAGCACGCCGGGGCCGGGCGAGACGTCGACCATCTGCCAGTCGGTGTACTGGGCCTGCTGGCCCGAGGGGTCGGTGAAGTTCTTCCACGGCACGCCCGGCTGGCCGCTGGCGTTGAAGTCGGAGTAGACGGTCTGGCCGGTGGTCAGGTTGTGGAGCCGTACGTAGTAGTAGGGCTGCTCGTGGTAGGTGTGGCCGGGGTTCTGCAGGACCGGCGCCACCGCGAAGCGGACGTGGACCTTGTTGTCGGTCGGGTCGATATCGCCGAGCCCGATCGTCATGGTCTGACGCAGGCGGTTGACGTTGCGGCCGGTGCCCTTGGCCGAGGCGCTGCCGTAGTTGACGCGCGCGGCGCGTTGCCCGTACTTGGGGAAGCGCAGGGTGCCGCTGGTGCCGATGTCGGGGTCGAGCTGGCTCTCGGGCGCGCCGCCGACCACCGACGTCATCAGGGTGCCGCCGGTCTGCAGGTTCAGGCTCGCCAGCGTCTGCGGGCTGGGGCGGGTGTCGGTGATGCCGGGGTTGAGGTTGGCCTGGATCGACCAGCCCGACGGCGGCGTGGTCCCGATCGAGTCGGCTTCGAAGTCGCCGTTGACCCAGACCTCCTGCTCGTCGGTGCCGAGCGGAGGTGGGTCGTCGGACCCGCAGGCGGTAGCGGCGGCGGCCAGGGCCGCGACGACGAGGAGGTGACCCGGGAGGGACGGCGCGCGCGCGGAGGTCGGCATCGAGCCCCGGGTCGACCGGCGGCGCGCGGCCGACAGGGGCGGGGACGCCGGCGGAGGGCATCGATCGGGTAGCGGCGCGGTCAGAGGGAGCCGGCCCGGGGCAGGCGCGCCACCAGGTGCGCCGCTAGCTCGCTCCAGATCGCGACCGCCAGCACCCACCACAGCGCGATCCACACCGGGACGCCGGCCAGCCAGCCGAGCGGGTAGCGGTGCAGGCCGCCGAGCTGGATGAAGGCGACCTCGACCAGGGGGCCGACGACCGCGGCCAGCGCCATCAGCCGGAGCTCGGCGCGCGCGGGGCGGAAGGCGGCGAGGTAGACGGCGAGCGCGGCGGCGAACGGCAGCCACGACAGCCAGGGATCGGTGGCGTGGCGGTAGATGAGCTGGCGCGTCACCAGCACGAGCGCCAGGAGGCCGAGGAGCCGGACCGCGCCGCCGCGGGGCGGGGTCCGCGGGCCGAGGCGGCGCCAGCGGGCGAGGGTGAGCACGAGGCGCAGGATCAGCCCCCAGTAGAGCAGCATCCAGGTCGGGATCGTCGACAGCGCCGGCAGGTCGGCCGGCACCTCGTAGCGGTACACGCCGTGGCCGACGACGGTGTTCCAGTCGTTGGCGGCGCCGACGACGGTGCAGATCGCGAACAGCGCCAGCTCGACCCGGGGCCGGCCGCGCCCGCCGGCGGGGAGGCGCCACCACAGGGCGAAGCGGAGGGCGACGACCAGCGGCACCAGCGCGCTCATGACCACCAGCGCGTCGGCCACGGCGCACACGGCGACCCCGATGGCGGCGGTGGCGGCGAGGTCGATGGCCACGGCGCGATCGCTGGTGCTGGTCAGCGCCGGGACGCGCGTCACCGCGGCGCGGCTCGCGGCGCGCACGGCGCGCACGGCGCGCACGGCGCGCATCTCAGGTCCCCCGCAGCAGCTCGCCGACGTCGGCGAGGAGGCGGGTGGGGTGGCGCAGGCCATCGACGTAGGCGTCGGTGGAGTAGTTCTGGGCCCAGTTGCAGCGGGCGCCGCAGCGGTCCTGGAAGCGATCGGGGTCGATCGCGCGGCGGGCGTGGGCGTAGAGCGCGTCGACGTCGGCGAAGTCGAGGACGTCGATGCGCGCCGGCGGCACCGCGATCGCGGCCTTGCACGGCCACAGCAGCGCGCCGTCGGCGTCGACGTGGGGCTTGAGCGTGTTGCGGCAGTCGAGCGGCGCCGAGCGCAGGAGGCGCTGGTTCATGCGCAGCGAGCCGGTGATGCGATACCCGGCGCGCTTGCGGGCCAGGATCAGCTCGACCAGCGCGTCGTAGGCGGGGTCGGCGGCGAGCCCGGCGTGGACGGTCGGGCCGACGTTGACCGGCACGGGGCAGAACCAGATCCCCAGATCGTTGGCGAGGTCGAGGACGTCGCGGGCGTGGTCGAGCTGGCCGGGCTGGATCACGCAGTTGACCATCAGCTTGAAGCGCTGGACTTGGGCCAGCTCGCGCAGCACCAGCAGGTTGCGCAGGACCTCGTGGGCGCGCTTGTAGGACCACATCTGGCGCAGCGCCGACACCTCGAGCCCGTCGAGGCTGACCACGACCACGTCGGTGTCGGCCAGCCACGTCCGCCACGCCGGGTCGCGGAGCCGCCGGTCGACGGTGCTGCCGTTGGTGTTGATGATGATCGGGTAGTAGTCGAGGTCGCGCGCGGCCCGGGTGAGCAGCGGCAGGTCCTTGCGCAGGGTCGGCTCGCCGCCGGCGAAGTAGACCGACGACGTGCCGGTGCGCATGATCTCGAGCAGGCGCCGCGCCCCGGCGGTGTCGAGGGTGCCCTCGGTCGGCAGCGCCGGGTACTTCGCGCCCCGGTGATCGTCGCAGTAGGTGCAGTCGAAGTTGCACGTCCGCAGGAGCGTCCAGATGAAGTAGAGCGGCCGCAGGTCGTGGCGGCCGCGGCGCTCGAGCCGCCGGTTGCGCAGGTAGTTGCGGAGGGCGGTGAGCTGGCCGCGTCGGCGCCGGCGGCGCTCGGCGCGGCCGGCGCGTGGTGGCTCGAGCCCGGGGCCGACCTCGGCGGCGATGGCGCGGGCCTCGGCGGCGAGCGCGCCCCAGTCGGGATGGCGAGGGCGGGGACGGTAGAGGGCGAAGGCCTCGGTGAGCGGGGGCCGCGGGGTCATCGGGGGGCTCCTCGGACGGCGTCGACCGCGCCCACGGTCATCGCGACCAGGGTCCGGCGCGCGGCGGCGCGGGTGACGCCGCCGTGAAACAAGAACTGCATGCCGACCCGCAGCCACAGCGCGAGCAGGGCGTGGGTGGCCAGCTCGGCGTCGGCGACGCCGGCGGTGCGCAGGGCGGCGGTCAGGAGGTGGGCCATGGGCGGGTTGAGCCCGTCGCGCAGGGTGGTGGGCGCGAGGCCGCCGGCCGCGCGCTCGGCGTAGCAGGCGATGAAGTCGCGGTGCGCCCGCCAGTGATCGAGGAAGGCGTCGGCGGCCGCCGCCACCAGCTCGCCGACCGGCGCCCGCGCCGCCCGCGCCAGCGCCGGCGCCAGGCGCTCGGCGAAGGCGGCGTTGAAGTCCGCGAGCAGCTCGTCGAGCACCGCCTCCTTGCCGGCGAAGTGGACGTAGAAGGTGCCGTGGGCGACCCCGGCGGCGGCGGCGATGTCGGCGATCGCCGTCGCCGCGTAGCCGCGCGCGAGGAAGCACCGCCGGGCGGCGGCCTTGACCGCGGCCCGCGTCGCCGCCTTCTGCGCGCGCCGGCCGCTGACGGCGGTGAGGTTCGCTGACATGCAGTCAGTGATACGCAGTCAGCGAATCCCGCCAAGGGGGTGGCCGCGCCAAACCCGGGGGCGCGTTGACGACGATCAAGTGCGGGGCGGGGAATCAACCGAGGGCGCCGGCGGCGAGGCCGACGAGGCCGGCGAGCACCACGTAGATCGCCATCGGCGCGAGCGTGCGGCGGATGACGGCGCCCTCGGCCCCGACGAGCCCGACGACGGCGGAGGCCGCGACCACGTTGTGGATCGCGACGAGGTTGCCGGCGGCGGCGCCCATGGCCTGCAGCGCCAGCACGCGGGTCGGCTCGAGGCCGGTGGCGGTGGCCACCGCGTGCTGGACCTGGGCGAACAGCATGTTGCTGAAGGTCGCGCTGCCGGCGAGGAACGAGCCGAGGGCGCCGATCCACGGCGCGACCACCGGCCAGGCCGCGCCGGTGGCGCCGGCCGCGGCGTCGGCGAGCGCGAGCGGCATCGCCGGCAGACCGGCGTCGTTGACCCCGGAGTGGAGGTACACGCGGACGGTGATGACGGCGGCGGCCAGCGCGAGGCCGGCCCGGCCGAGCACGCGCGCGGCGTCGCGGGCGCTGGCGGCGAGCGCGGCGGCGCCGCCGCCGAACCACGGCACCGTCGTGACCGCGACGACGACGAGCACGAAGCCGGGCGAGGACAGCGGCTGGAGCCTGGCGTCGATGCCGGCCCCGAGCAGGTCACGCCCGCCCACCTCGACCGCGCGCAGCCACGCGCCGACGGGCAGCTCGCGGACCCGGGTCACGACCAGGAGCGCGATCAACCCGACGTAGGGCGCGACCGCGCGCGCGAGCGACGGCGTCGCGGCGCCGCCGGCCTGGTCCGGGGCCGGCGCCGCGGCCGCCAGCCCGTCGGGCGCGGGATCGTCCGGGAGTCGCCACGGCCGTCGTGGCACCAGCCAGCCCGTGGCGAGCAGCCCCTGCGCCACCAGCAAGCCGACCAGCGGCCCGATCAGGCTGGGCAGCTCGGGGCCCACGAGGTGGGCCGCGCCCATCGCGGCGGCGGTGTGGGCGAGGCCGACCGCGAGCGCGAACGGCGCGGCGCCCAGGCCGTCGCGCAGGCCGGCGCGGCCGCGCGCCCCGAGGGTGACGGTGAGCACGAGCACGAGCGGCATCACCGAGCCCGCGACCAGATCGAGGCGCGTCACCTGCCGGGCGATGGCGTCGGCCGTCGGCGCGCCGTCGACGCCGGCCAGCGCCTCGCCCATGCCGACCACCATCGGCGTCCCGACCGCGCCGAACGAGACCGCGACGCTGTCGCCGACCAGGGCGAGCACGACCGCCTGCAGCGGCGAGAACCCGATCGCCACCAGCAAGGGCGCGGTCAGGGCCGCCGGCGTGCCGAAGCCGGCCGCGCCCTCGACCAGCGAGCCCAGGAGCCAGGCCACCAGCACGACCTGGAGCCGCCGGTCGGCGCTGCGTCCGGTGATCCAGCCCTGGATGCGGGCGAGGGCGCCGGCGCGGCGGAGTTGGCCGGTCAGGAGCAGCGCGCCGAACAGGATGAGCCCGATGCTGGCGGCGATCACCAGGCCCTCGAGCGCGGCGGCGATCACGCGCACCGGCGCGACCTGCCAGGCCGCGATCGCCAGCGCCGCGGTGGCGGCCCCGGTCGCCGGCATCGCCCGCGCCGCCGGCCAGCGCAGGGCCAGGAGGAGCCCGAGCGCCACCAGCACCGGGGCGACCGCGATCAGCGAGGCCAGGCCAGACGACATCGCGCCGTGTCCCTCACCGCGCGGGGGGCGGTCGCTCGTCGCGGCCGCGCCCCGGCTCGGCGCAGCAGCGGAAGCCGATCTCGTAGAAGCGGAAGGTGTCGCCGTGGACCAGCACCGAGCTCTGGCAGGTGCGCGCCTCGGCCCAGTAGCGTCCCTTGAGGTTGCCGTGGAACTGCGGTTGCCCACCGTCGCGGCGGCGCGTCCACTCCTCGACGTTGCCGACCAGATCGAACACGCCGTCGCGCACGCAGCCCGCGCGCGCGCCGCCCCCGGTGCCCTGGTACAGGGCCTCGACGTGGCTGGCCGCGGTGGCGCCCGCGGTGGACACGGCGGCCGCCGCGGCGAACAGCTCCGCCAGCGACCCGACCGCGGGCGCGCTGGCGCTGGCCGGCCAGCCGTTGAGCCGGGACTGGTCGTAGGTGCGCCAGGTGGCGTCGTCGTTGCAGGTGCCGGGGCGGTGCTGGTCGCCGTAGGGGTAGCGGTCGCCGCCGGCGCCGGCGCAGGCGCGCTGCCACTCGTCGTCGAAGCACAGGCGTCTCTCCCGGGCGGCGCACCAGGCCTCGGCCTCGACGAACGTGTACATGACCAGCGGCAGCGCGCCGGCGAGGTTGGGCGCCTCGTACCGATCCATGCAGGTCTCGCCGACCGGCACCATGTCGTCCGGGCAGGCGTCGGGCGCGGCGTCGTCGGCCACGGCGTCGGCGGCCACGGCGTCGGCGCCGGCCGCGTCGAGGGCGCCGCCGTCGCGCGCGCCGCACGCGGCGGCCGCCGCCGTCACCACGGCGACGATCACGAACGCGCGGCGCCCGGGCGGTCGAGGCATGCGATCCGCATCCTCGCACGGACCCGGGCACCGGGCGTGAGGCCGCGCGCCGCGCCGGTCACGGCGGCGGTCACGGCGCCGGTCGCGGCGCCGGTCGCGGCGCCGGTCACGGCGCCGGTCACGGCTCGGGCGGCGGCTTGACCAGCATCGACAGCCGCAGCATCCAGGTCGGGCTCTCCAGCAGGAGGTTCCCGGGCCCGGCGGCGCCGGCGCGCCAGCGCGGGAAGATCACGTCGACGCTGAAGCCGCCGTTGCGCGAGGTGTAGATGTCGGCACCGGCCTTGAGCGTGTAGCCGAAGATCAGGGTCTCGCTGAAGACCGCGCCGGCGCAGCCCGAGCAGCTCGCCAGCCACAGGCCGCCGAGGCTGGCGCCGAGATCGCCGCGGACGGTCCAGTCGCGTCCGCCGGCCAGCCGCGGCGACAGCACGATGCCGACGCTGAACGGCACCGTCATCAGCGTCCGCCGCTCGCCGCCGAGGAGCGGGGCGTCGAGCGAGGTGGCGTGGAGGCCGAGCTGGATCGCGCCGCCGCCGAGGTCGCGGCCGGAGTGCGAGTCGAGCTCGAGGCCGATCGTGCCGGTACCCCGCCGCGTCATGCCGTCCTCGCCGGTGGCCGCCCACGCCGGACCGACGAGCACCCCGAGCTCGAGCGCGACCATGCGGACCTTGTTGGGCGGCGGCGCGCCCTCGCCGACCACGACCCCACCGCCGCCGCTGCCCGACGGCTTGATCTCGAAGCACGACGACAGGCCGCCGAGGTTGCCCTCGCTGACGAACTCGGTCGCGCGGCCGTCGTTGTCGCGGGCCCAGTTGCAGGCCTCCTCGGTCGGGAACGGCCCCTCGCGGCCCTTGCGGACGAGCTCGCCGGGCGCACACCGGCCGGTGCACGACCACTCGTAGTACCAGTACTGGGCCGCGGCGAGCGTCGGCCCCGCGAGGAGGACGATCGCCCCGGCGAGGACGGCGCTGATCCGTGCGGCGGTGGACATGCCCGTCGGGACTGCATCGGTCGTGCCGGCGGCCGGCGTCCGGACCGCGACTCGCGCGAGGCCGGCGGCACGCGCGCTTACACGATCGCGCTCGGGTGACGTCCGCGGCGACGAGCGCACGGCTTGCGCGGCCCTCGCGTGCGGCCGCAACCGGCGCCGGGGCGCTTGCAGTCCGCGCTTGCGGCCCGGGTCTGTTCGTGTCATGTTGACACGATGTCGCTCCGCCTCACCCCCGACCTCGAGGTCTTCGTCCTGACCGGCGCCGGCGTGAGCGCCGAGAGCGGCGTCGCCACGTTCCGCGACGCCAACGGCCTGTGGGAGAACCACCGCGTCGAGGAGGTGGCCACGCCCGAGGCCTTCGCCGCCGATCCGCGCCTGGTGTGGCGGTTCTACGGCCAGCGCCGGGCCCAGGCCCTGACCGTGGCGCCCAACCCGGCCCACCGGGCGCTGGCGGCGCTCGAGGCGCGCCTGGGCGAGCGCTGCTTCCTGTGCACGCAGAACGTCGACGGCCTGCACGAGGCCGCCGGCTCGGTGCGCGTCCTCCACATGCACGGCGAGCTGATGAAGTCACGGTGCTCGGATCCGGCGTGCCCGACCGCGCCGTTCGTCGACACCCGCGCCGACCTCGCCGACCAGGCCGAGCTGCCGCGCTGCGCCTGCGGCGCGCTCCAGCGCCCACACATCGTCTGGTTCGGCGAGGTGCCGTTCGAGATGCACCGGATCAAGCGCCAGGTCCAGCGCGCCGACGTCTTCCTGTGCGTCGGCAGCTCGGGCGTCGTCTACCCGGCGGCCGGCCTGGTCGGCGAGATGCAGTACCGGCGCTCGATGGGCGAGCGCGTGCGCACGATCTACGTCGGGCTCGAGGCCCCGGCCAACGCCAGCCAGTTCGACGAGGTCCACACCGGCAAGGCCGGCGAGCTCCTGCCGGGGCTGCTCGCGGCCTGAGCGCGGGGACCGGTCACGGCCGGAGGTCGAAGCGCTCGCAGGCGCACACCGGGCAGCCGTCGGGGCCGCGCTTGCTCGACGGGATCCCGTCCGGGCAGCCGATGCCGCAGGCCGGGCAGCTCGCGCGTGGCTTGACCGGCTGCTTCACGGGCGGCGTGGGCGGGGGCGGGGTCGGCTTCGCGGGGGGGCGGGGCGCCGGCGCGCCGGGGCCCGCCGGCACCGGCGGCTCGCTCGGGCCGGCGCGACGGAGGGCGCCGCTCTCCGGATCGCGGACGAGGTGGAGCGGCGCCCCGCTGCAGACGTCGTGGCGCGCGGGCGCGGCGGTGACCGCGGCGGTGAGGAAGGTCGAGCCGGCGGGCAGCGGCGGGTTGCAGGCGTCGCCGCGCGCCGACAGCACGGTCTCGCCGAGGACGATCGAGCTCCGGCCGCCGAGGGTGTGGGTGGTCGTGGGCGTCGGGTCGGCGCAGGCGCCGGCGCGGCAGGTGTGCATCGGATCGAACCCGTCGGGCAGGCCGCGCAGCGCGACCGGCCCTCCCGGGCACCGGCCCGCCAGCGTCACCGTGGTCGCGTCGGCGCCGAGGTTGACCAGCACGAAGCGCAGCCGCAGCTCGCCCTTCACGACCTTCGCCTCGAGCTCGGCGCGGACGGTGCACGGCAGGTCGAGGGCGCCGACCGGGTACGTGGGGGGCGGCGCGACGCCGGGACCTCCGGGCGCGGGCGTCGGGGCCGGCGTCGGCGCGACCACCGGCGCGGGGGACGGCGTCGGCGTCACGGGCGTCGGCGCGGCGGGCGGCGCTGGCTCGTCGCGGGGCGGTGGTCCCTCGGCCGGGCGGGGCGGCGCCGGCCGGGGACCGGGCGGCGGGTCGGCGGCGACACAGGCGGCCGTGGCGGCGGCGGCGGCCAGGACGAGCCCCCAGGGGCGCGAGCGCACGAGCATGATCCTGGGACGCGGCCGGCGGGCGCTCATTCACGGATCCTCGCACGCCCGCGCTACCCTGCGGGGGTGACCGCCACCCGCGTGCTCGTGCTCGGCGCCGCCGGGCGAGACTTCCACGACTTCGCCGTCGCGCTGCGCGACGACCCGGCGATCGAAGTGGTGGGCTTCACCGCCGCCCAGATCCCCGGCATCGAGGCCCGGCGCTTCCCGGCGGCGCTGGCCGGGCCGCGGTACCCCGACGGCATCGCGATCCACGCCGAGGCCGACCTCGAGCGGCTGATCGCCGAGCTGCGCGTCGACGAGGTCGTCCTCGCCTACAGCGATCTCGCCCACGCCACGGTCATGCACCTGGCCAGCCGCGCCCTGGCCGCCGGCGCCGGCTTCCGGCTGCTGGCGCCGGCGCGCACGATGCTACGCGCGAGCCGGCCGGTGATCGCCGTGACCGCGGTGCGCACCGGCTGCGGCAAGAGCCAGGTCGCGCGCTACCTGGCGGCGCTCCTGCGCGGGCGCGGCTACCGGGTCGGCGTGTGCCGTCATCCCATGCCCTACGGCGACCTGACCGCGCAGCGGGTCCAGCGCTTCGCCTCGATCGCCGACCTCGACGCTGCCGGCGTCACCCTCGAGGAGCGCGAGGACTACGAGCCCCACGTCCTGGCCGGCAGCGTCGTCCACGCCGGCGTCGACTACGCCCTGGTGCTGCGCGCCGCCGAGGCCGAGAGCGACGTCGTGGTCTGGGACGGCGGCAACAACGACACGCCGTTCGTCCGTCCCGACCTGTGGATCACCGTGGTCGATCCGTTCCGCGCCGGCCACGAGCTCGCCTACCACCCCGGCGAGGTCAACTTCCGCGCCGCCGACGTCATCCTCGTCAACAAGGCCGACACCGCGCCGCCGGGGACGATCGAGCGGCTGTGCGCCGCCGCCGCCGAGGTCAACCCGCGGGCGCGGCTCGTGATCGCGCGCTCCCAGGTCACCGCCGACGACCCGGCGCTCATCCGCGGCCGGCGCGTGCTCCTGGTCGAGGACGGCCCCACGCTCACCCACGGCGAGCTGCCGTTCGGCGCCGGCTTCGTGGCGGCCCGCCAGCACGGGGCGGCGGCGATCGTCGACCCGCGCCCCCACGCCGTCGGCGACATCGCGGCGCTCTACCGCCGCTACCCCCACCTCGGCGCCGCGCTGCCGGCGGTCGGCTACTCGCCGGCGCAGCTCCGCGATCTGGAGGCGACGATCCGCGCCACCCCGTGCGACACGGTGATCGTCGCGACGCCGGCCGACCTCGGTCACGTCCTCACCCTCGGTCGGCCGTCGACCCGCGTGCGCTACGAGCTGGCCGATCACGGCGCGCCGACCCTGGCCGACGAGCTGGCCGGCTTCCTCGCCGCCCTGCCGCCACCGACCTGGACCGCCACGTGACGGGGGCGTACAACCGTCGACGATGACCCGGACCGACGAGCTGATCGCCCAGGCCGAGCGCTGGGGCGCCCACAACTACGCGCCCCTCGAGCTGGTGCTGACCCGCGGGGAGGGCGCCCACGTCTGGGACGTCGAGGGCCGCCGCTACGTCGACCTGCTGAGCGCGTACTCGGCGGTGGGCCAGGGTCACTGTCACCCGCGCATCGTCGGCGCGCTGATCGAGCAGGCCCGGCGCCTGACCCTGTCGTCGCGCGCCTTCCACAACGACCGCATGGGCGAGATGCTGGAGCGGCTCGCCGGCCTCACCGGGTTCGCGAAGGTGCTGCCCATGAACACCGGCGCCGAGGCGGTCGAGACCGCGATCAAGGCGATGCGGCGCTGGGGCTACGAGCACAAGGGCGTCGCCGACGACACCGCCGAGATCATCGTCGCCGCCGGCAACTTCCACGGCCGCACCACGACCATCGTCGGCTTCTCCGACGAGCCCGCGTACCGCCGCGGCTTCGGCCCGCCCACGCCCGGCTTCGTGCGGGTGCCCTTCGGCGACGCCGCCGCGCTCGCCGCCGCCATCGGCCCGCGCACGGTCGGCGTCCTGCTCGAGCCCATCCAGGGCGAGGCCGGCGTGATCATCCCCCCCGACGGCTACCTGACCGCGGCGCGGCGCGCCTGCGCCGCCGCCCGCGTGCTGCTCTGCCTCGACGAGATCCAGACCGGGCTCGGCCGCACCGGCGCCATGTTCGCGTGGCAGCACGAGGGCGCGCGCCCCGACCTGCTGGTGCTGGGCAAGGCGCTGTCGGGCGGCGTCTACCCGGTGTCGTGCCTGTGCGCCGACGACGAGGTGATGGGCGTGTTCACGCCCGGCTCCCACGGCTCGACCTACGGCGGCAACCCGCTGGCGGCGGCGGCGTGCGTGGCCGCCCTCGACGTGATCGTCGACGAGGGGCTGGTCGAGCGCTCGGCGCGGCTCGGGGCCCACGTCCTGGCCCGCCTGCGCGCCGAGCTGCGCTCGCCCGAGATCGCCGAGGTCCGCGGCCGTGGCCTGATGGTCGCGGTCGAGTATCGACAGCCCGTCGCCCGCGACGTCGCCCACGCCCTCGCCGCCGCCGGCGTCCTGGCCAAGGAGACCCGCGGCGTCACGATCCGCCTCATGCCGCCGCTGGTCATCGACCCCGCCGACCTCGACGCCGCCCTCGACGTCGCGATCCCCGTGCTCGACCGTCGCTGACGGCGCGGGCGCGGGCGCGGGCGCGGGCGCGGACGGTCAGCGCCGCCGCCGGCGTCGCGCCAGCAGCGCGGCCAGCGCGACCCCGAGGCCGGCGCCGCCGCCGGCGTCGCAGCCACCGTCGCAGCCGGCGCCCTCGGGCGGCGCGGTCCACGGCTCGCCGGGGTGGGGCGTGGGATCCGACATGGGATCGCGGGGGCCGCTGGCCGGGCGGGTGCTGAAGTCGAACGACCAGCCCTGGTCGTAGGTGGCGCCGTCGACGGTGGCGATGCCCGGCAGGAGCTCGACGGTGAGGGTCTCGTCGGCTGCCCAGTCCTCGGTCGGCCGGATCGCGACCGCGTTGGCCTCGCGGTAGAACGGCCGCGCCGTGAAGCCGTAGGCCTTGCCGGTGACGTCGGTGATGCGGAGCTTGTCGGCGACGCCGTCGGCGATGCCGCGCCCGAACACGACGACGACCTGGGCCTCGACCCGGGTGTGGTCGGTGGGGTGGCCGTCGGAGCCGGCCGGCGGGTAGGTGGCGATGATCTGGTTCTCGAGGGGGTCGACGCCGTGCAGGCGGTCCCACAGGGTCAGCCAGTACGCGGCCACGACCTCGGCCTCGCATGGCGGCGAGCCGGGCTCGTGCGGATCCATGAGCCGCGCCGCCGCCCACGGGTACTGATCGCGGTAGCGCGCGACCGCCGCCGGGTCGCGGCCGTTGACCGCGCCGTAGGCGAGGATGAAGGTGTGCATCGCGCTCTGGGCGTCGAGCAGCGTGCCGTCGTCGACGGTGATCCCGACCTCGGTGAACACGCCGGGCAGCGCGCCCGCCGGCAGCCACGGCTCGGTGCCGCGGTAGTCGACGCCGGTGGCGGCGACCAGGAGCACGTCGGTGGCGGTGTCGAAGCCGTCGAGCAGGGTGTCGGACCAGCCGGCGGCGTCGTAGCCGCGCGCCGCCTCCATGAACGTCGAGTCGAAGATCTGGTCGGCCATGCCGTGCGAGGCCACGCCCATCAGGAACGCGACGTAGGGCCGGGCCGCGCCCCGGGCGTAGGGCGTGGGCAGCTCGGCCTGCATCCAGCGCACGAGCGCGGCGTGGAACGGCCCCCAGTGCGCGGCCTCGCCGAAGTCGTGCTGCACGGCGTAGCCGCCGTCGGGGAAGATGCTGCCGTTCACGATCATCGGCGCCAGCGCCGGGTCCGACAACAGGCGCTTGAGCTCGCCGTCGGGCAGGTGGTCGATGGCGTGGAACGAGATCCAGACGTGGGTGTTGACGCCGTTGGCTCGCGCCGGCGCCGGGTCACCGGCGGCGAGCAGCGCGGCGAGGGCGAGGACGGGCGCCAGCGGCGCGGCGGGCACGGCGATGCGCACGCTCGGATGATACGCGGTCATCGCGGCGAACGCGGCTCGCTTGCGCGCGCCACGGCGGGCGCGCGCCGGGCTCAGCGCGCCAGGTAGCGCGTGACCAGGGCGATGAGCTCGGCGCGCAAGGCCGGCGTCTCGAGCATGCGGTGATCGGTGCGGACCACGGCCTCGATCACGCCCTCGACCGCGTGGGCCACGACCCAGGCCATGAGCGGGTAGGGGCCGGGACGGACGTCGTCGCGGCGGCTGAGCTCGGCCTCGACCCGGTCGCGGATCTGGGCGTCGATCGCGCTGGTGGTGTCGAGCGTCCAGCCCGCGGGCACCGCCTGCTGCAGCACGCTGCGGAAGCGGAGGCCGCCGATGCCGCCGAGCAGGAGGTCGACGACGCGGGCCGCGGTCTCGGAGATGGGCTCGGCGCTCGAGGCCTCGAGGATCTCGACCAGCCGGACCTGGACCCGGCGCTCGAGGCGGCGGCCGAGCTCGGCCAGGATCGCCTCCTTGTTGGGGAAGTACTGGTAGAGCGAGCCGACCGAGACCCCGGCGCGCTCGCCGACCCGGTTGGTGGTGAAGCGGTCGAGCCCGTCCTCCTCGATCAGCGCCTCGGCGGCGTCGAGGATGGCGTCGAGGATCGCCGAGCCGGCCGCGGTCGACGGGCGCTTGCGAGGGCGCGGCGGATCGGGTGGCGAGGCCATGGCGTCGGGGCGGCGCGCCCCGCGGCGAGGGTACAACGGGCGGCCGTCCCCGGGGCGCGCGGTGGTCCGGCCAGTGGAGGAGCGCGCGGTGCCCGCCGCGAGCAACCGGCGCGGCGCGCTCGGCCGCGCGCCGGCGCTCCGTCGAGGATCGGGGCCGGCGCGGTCGCGCGCGCCGCGAGTAGCCAGCGGGGCCCGGATTCTGGATCCTGGGTCGGATGCAGACGCACCCGCCCCTCGCGACGACCGCCGTCGCCGCCCTGGCCGTCGCCGTCCTGGTGCCGGCCGCGCCCCGGCCGGCGGCCGCCGGCGGCTTCGGCGTCCCCGAGATGGGGGTCCGCCGCACCGCGATGGCGGCGGTGATCGGTCGCCCCGACGAGCCGGCCGCGGTCTTCCACAACCCGGCCGGGCTCACGCTCCTGCCCGGCGTCCACGTCTACGCCTCGTTCGGCCTGGCGCTGCTCTCGACCGAGTTCCGGGTCCAGCCCTGGCCCGACAGCGATCGCTTCATCGACGATCCGGTCGACGCCGAGGGCTACTACCCGGCGACGCGGCCGACCCGGGCCATGGGCGTCATCCCGATGCTGGTCGCGACCGCGCCGGTGTGGCGGGATCGCGCGTTCGCCGCGCTGTCGCTCTACGTACCCAACGCCACCGGCGCCCGCTTCGAGCCCGACGGCGTCACCCGCTACCACCTGATCGACGGCTACATCATCTCGCCGCTGGCCAGCCTGTCGGGGGCGTACCGCGTCGGTCCCCGGCTGTCGGTGGGCGGCAGCCTCGGCCTCATGAACGTGCGGGTCCGCGGCCAGCGCAAGGTGTTCCCGATCGTCAACGGCATGGACGTCAGCCAGCTCGTCGGCTCGGAGCCGGAGCTGACCCTCGACGGCAGCGACTGGGTGCCGTCGTGGAACCTGGGCGTGCTGGCGTGGCCGACGCCCACCCTGAGCGTGGGCGCGACCGTGATCGGCCGCGTCGACGCCCAGCTCCAGG
Source organism: uncultured delta proteobacterium (assembly GCA_900696455.1). GTDB lineage: Bacteria > Myxococcota_A > Polyangia > Haliangiales > Haliangiaceae > UBA2376. The sequence continues at coordinate 4,438 of CAADGB010000261.1, read as the reverse complement.
GTCCGGTCAAGGTCGTCTACGGCGACGACGCCGCCCAGCCCGGCGACACCCTCAACGCGCGGCAGTCGACCGCGCTGCTCCTGCCGTGGACCTTCCTCGCCGGCGCCAACCACGACGTCCACCCGCACGTCGAGCTCGGCGCCGAGCTCCGCTACTACCTCTACCGCCAGTACGACCGGCAGCGCACCGAGATCAACGACATCTTCCTGGTCAGCGAGCTCGAGACCATCAAGGACTACAAGGACTCGTGGCAGCTCGCCGGCGGCGTGCGCGTGCACGACCTGCCGCAGGCGCCCGGGCTCGAGCTCATGCTCGGCGTCCACTACGACGAGACGCCGGCGCCGGCGCGCACGGTCACCCTCGATCAGCCGACCTTCTCGCACTGGGGGCTGCACTCGGGCCTGCGCTACCAGGTCGGGCGCTACCGCCTCGGGGCCAGCTACCTCCACTACTGGTACCTCATCCCCACGATCACCGACAGCATCACCTCGCCGCCGTCCAACGTGAAGGGCGACGGCGTCAACAACATCTTCACGGTGTCGATCGAGGCCACGCTCGGCACCCCAGGAGCCACCCCGTGACCGTCCGCATCCCCGCCCACGGCCAGCCTGTCGATCAGGTCCTGGCCGAGCTCGCCGCCATGCGCCAGACCGACACCGACTGGAAGGGCGGGCGCGTGTTCTCGCTCGTCTACCACGCCGGCGAGGAGCACGCGCGCCTGCTCGAGCGCGCCCACGCCATGTACGCCAGCGGCAACCTGCTCAACCCGATGGCCTTCCAGAGCCTGCGCCGCATGGAGGCCGAGGTCACCCAGGCCGCGGCCGCGCTGTTCCACGGCCCGCCGTCGACGGTGGGCGCGCTGACCTCGGGCGGCACCGAGTCGATCCTGGTGGCGGTGGCGGCCCTGCGCGACCGCGCGCGCCGCAAGCGGCCGTGGATCCGGCGGCCGGTGATCGTCGCGCCGCGCACGATCCACCCCGCCTTCGACAAGGCCGCCCACTACTACGGCGTGACCCTGCGCAAGGTCGACGTCGACGCCGACATGCGGGTCGACGTCGCGGCCATGGCGCGCGCGATCTGCCGCCGCACGATCGCCCTGGCGGCGTCGGCGCCGCAGTACGCCCACGGCGTGATCGATCCGATCGAGGCGGTGGGCGAGCTGGCGGTGCGCCACCGCCTGCCGCTGCACGTCGACGCCTGCATCGGCGGCTTCGCCCTGCCCTGGGTCGAGCGCCTGGGCCGACCGGTGCCGCCGTGGGACTTCCGCGTGCCCGGCGTGACCTCGATCTCGGCCGACCTCCACAAGTACGCCTACGCCGGCAAGGGCGCGTCGCTGCTCCTGTGGCGGTCGATGGCCGACATGCGCCACCAGTTCTTCATCGCCACCGACTTCCCGGGCGGCATCTACGCCTCGCCGACGATGATCGGCACCCGCCCCGGCGGCCCGGTGGCGGCGGCGTGGGCGGCGCTCCACGGCCTGGGCGAGGACGGCTTCCTGCGCCTGACCCGCGACACGCTCGAGACCGCCGACAAGATCCGCGCCGGCGTCGCCGCCATCCCCGGCCTGAAGGTGGTGGGCGACTCGTTCGGCACGGTCGTCGCCTGGGGCGCGGCGCCCGGCGGCCCCGACGTCTTCGCGGTCGCCGATCGCCTCGAGGCGCGCGGCTGGTCGATCGATCGCGGCCAGCACCCGGCGACGGTGCACCTGACCTGCACCGCCAACCACAAGGCGATCGCCGACCGCTACCTGGCCGACGTCGCCGCGGCGGTGGCCGAGGTCGTGGCCGATCCGTCGCTGGCGAAGAGCGGCAGCGCGGCCATGTACGGGATGATGGCCAAGGTGCCGGTGCGCGGCATGGTCGCCTACAGCGTGCGCAAGGTGCTCGAGGCCATGTACGCGCCGGGCGTGATCGTGCCCGACCTCGAGGCCACCGCCGGCGACGGCGTGGTGGGCAAGGTCCTGGAGCGGGTCGGCCCTCACCTCGACCGCGCGCTCGACGGCGTGGCCGCGCTCCGCGCCCGCCTGCGGAGGGCGTCGTGACCCGCCGCCTGCTCTGCGCCCGCGTCATGCAGGAGACCAACGCGCTGTCGCCGGTGGTCACCACCCTGGCCGACTTCGAGAGCCAGCACTACCTGACCGGCGAGGTGCTCGAGCGCGCGGTCAGCCGCCGCGGCCACGAGGTCGAGGGCTTCTTCAAGCACGCCGAGCTGAGCGGCTTCGTCGAGGCGGTCGCGGGCCGGGCCGCCGAGTTCGAGGCGGTCCCGCTGCTCTCGGCGTGGGCGTCCTCGAGCGGTCCCCTGACCCGCGCCTGCTTCGACACCCTCGGCGACCGCGTGGTCGAGGCCATCGAGCGCGAGCGCCGGCGCGGCGGCGTCGACGGCGTCTACCTGGCGCTGCACGGCGCGATGGGCGTCGAGGGCGTGCGCGATCCCGAGACCCTGCTCCTGCAGCGGGTGCGAGCCGCCGCCGGCGACGTGCCGCTGACCACCAGCCACGACCTCCACGCCAACCTGACCCGCGAGCGGGTCGAGGCCGCCGACGCCATCGTCGGCTACCAGACCAACCCCCACCGCGATCACGCCCGCACCGGGCGCAAGGCCGGCGAGCTGCTGATGGCGACGGTGGCCGGCGAGCGCCGCCTGACCCGGGCGTGGCGGACGCTGCCGCTGCTCCTGGGCGGCGGCCGCACCGTCGACTTCCTGGCGCCGATGCGCGCGGTCTTCCGCCGCATGCGCGCCGCCGAGCGCAAGGGTCAGGCGCTGTCGGTCTCGACCTTCATGGTCCACCCCTGGAACGACGACCCGGCGCTGGGCTGGTCGACGATGGCCATCACCGACGGCGATCAGGCCGCCGCCGAGGCGCTGGCCGACGAGCTGGCCGAGATGTGCTGGGCGCGCCGGCTCGAGCAGCCGCCGGTGTTCGCCTCGGGGTCGGAGGCGGTGGCGCGAGCGCGGGCGGCGCGGGTCCGCCGCAAGGTCGGCGTGGTCACGCTGTCCGACGCCTCCGACGTGGTCACCGCCGGCGCGCCCGGCGACTCGACCCACCTCATCCGCACCCTGCTCGAGGAGGGCGACGGCCTCCTCACCTACGCCGCGGTCCGCGATCCGGCGGCGGTGGCCGCGCTGTGGCCGCGGGCCGAGGGCGACCGGGTGACGGCGACGGTCGGCGGCGGCCTCGATCCGTCGTCGAGCCCGCCCCTGCCGCTGGCCGGGACGGTGGTGAGCAAGCACGATCGGCCCGGCTTCGGGCGCACGCTCGTGCTCGCGGTCGAGCACCTGCGCCTGGTCGTCACCGAGGGCCCGGCCATGGTGATGCGGCCGTCCTTCTACACCGACGTCGGGCTGTCGATCTGGAAGGCCGACATCGTGGTCGTGAAGAACTTCTTCCCCTTCCTCCTGTTCTTCCTGCCCTACAGCCGCAAGACGATCTTCGTGCGCACCCGCGGCGTCACCGACTTCGACGCCGCCTTCCGCCTGCGCTTCGACGGGCCCATGTACCCCCGGGATCCGGTCGACGACTGGCGGTCCCGCGACCGCTCCCGCCGCGGCCTCGACGGCTCGCCTGGACAGTTCGCCTAGGCAGCGCGCGTCGAGGCGCGGGCGGCGCCGCCGAGCGCAGGCGAGACGCGGGCTTGCGCGCGGCGCCGCCCTGGCACGTCGCGTGCTGGAGGGGCCGGCATGACCAGGACCCTCCTCGCCACCACCCTCGCCCTCGCCCTCGCCCTCGTCACCGCCGCCGCGGCGGCCGACGAGGCCCGCGCCGACGTCGTGACCGATCGCGTGCTGCTGGTGACCGGCAGCGCCTACGGTTGCACCGGCACCGGCGCGCTCGGCTTCCGCCGCGTGCTGCAGCAGCCCGACGGCAGCCAGACCATGGAGTCCACCGAGTTCCAGGTGCCCTCGAACCAGTACCTCGAGGTCACCAGCGTCGAGTACACGACGCCGTACTACACGCCGTGGGCGAAGTCCTACGTGCAGTCGCTCGACCTGACCCTGCGCCGCCGCGCGGGCGGCGCCAGCACGCTGGTGTTCATGGGCCGGTACCAGAACGCCTCGACCTACGCCGACGACGGCGCCGAGCTCGAGGACCTCGGCGAGCGGGTGAGCCCGGCCGCCCAGACCCGGGTCGCCGCGTTCCCGGTCGGGCCGCTGATGGGCAGCACGGCGCGGCTGTGCGCGAGCGCGACCAGCAGCTTCTGGACCTTCGGCGGGACCGTGCGCGTGCGCGGCCGCCTCGTCCCCACCGGCACCACCGGCTTCGACGGCTCGAACCGCCTGCCCTGAGCTCTTCACCGACCGCGGTCGGAGGTCGCGGGAAACGAACGGCGAGCTGCATCTCTCCGGTCGGCCTGAGCCGCCCGAGCGCCAGCGAGGGCGTGTCGAAGGCCGACAAGCCGCGGTCGTCGCGCGAATGATGTCGGGCGCTTGCCGACGCCGT
>CAADGB010000260.1 GCA_900696455.1 uncultured delta proteobacterium | reverse complement strand
CCGCTGCCGCCGCCGCGCCCGGCCGCCCCGCCGGCCGAGGAGCCCGACGACGTCGACGCGCTCCTGGCCGCCGCCGACCGGGCGCTGGGGGTGCGCCTGCCGGCGCGCGGCCGCGACAAGGGGGCGTGGGGCGCCGCCGCCGCCGCGCTGCTCGGCGTGCGCGAGCGCGGCCACGACGAGCCCGACTGGCGGGGCGACGTCGAGCTCAAGACCGTGCCGGTGACGCCCGATCGCCACGGTCGGTGGCGGGTGACCGAAGATCCGGCGGTGGCGATGGTCGACGGCGCGCCCCTGGCCAAGCTCCGGCGCGTGCTGTGGCTGGTGCGGGCCGCGGTCGGCGACGGCGCCACGCTCCTGTCGTGGTACCTGCTCGAGTGGGACGCCGACGTCGCCCGCCTGGTCCGCCGCGATCTGCACACCCGGCCCAAGGGGCCGCGCGGCACCGCCGCCCGCGGCTGGTACCTGCACAAGCGCTTCTTCGTCGACGCCGGGCTGTACGCGACCCTCAACGGGCCGTGACCGCGCGGGCGCCGCGGCCGCCGGGGATGTGGTAGGAGCAGGGCGCCATGATCGAGGACGGCCTGCGCATCGTCGGCTCGGCGCAGACCAACCGCGCCATGGAGGCCGAGCTCGTGCGCATCGTCAAGAAGGCGCTGGGCCGGCGGCCGGCGGCGCCGCGCCGCGACGGCACCGGCCAGCTCGTCTACCCCTGGGACGCCGCCATCGCCGCCGCCGCGCTCACCTACCACCGGACCTCGACCCGGGTGGTGCGCGACCTCTACGCCTCGACCGCGCGCCGCCTCGAGCCGCTGTACGACGAGCTGGTCGCCGACGCCGCCGGCGATGCCCGCGACTGGCCGGACGGCGTGGCCAGCCTCTCGGTCGAGGTCCGGCGCATGGACGCCTTCGCCGCCGGCGAGCGCCAGGTGGTGGGCACGGTGAAGAACGCGCTCGTCGACGGCCTGGCCCGGCGCGGCCGCCGCCTGCGCGTCGATCCCGAGCGGCCCGACGCCCTGGTGGTGGCGCGCACCGACGATCGCGGCCGCGTGCTGGTCGGCCTCGATCTGACGCGCGGCACCCGCACCCGGCGCGGCTGGCGCCACGAGGCCGGCGCGGCGCCGCTGCGCGAGCACGTCGCCGCGGTGCTGGCGATCGAGGCGCGCTACGACCCGCGGCGCGACCTGGTGGTCGATCCGATGTGCGGCGCCGGCACGATCGCCATCGAGGCCGCGCTCCTGGCGCGGGGCGCGCCGGTGGCGGCGGGCGCCGCCGCGCCGGCGCTGTGGCCCGACGCGCGCCCGGTCGTCATCGCCGGCGATCGCGATCTCGACGTGCTGGTGGCGGCGCGCCACAACGCCGCTCGCGCCGGCGCCGCGGTCGTCTTCCACCGCGGCGAGCTGGGCGCGCTCGATCGCGACCGGCTGTGGGCGATGGCGGCCGACGCCGGCGCCGTGCCCGAGCGCGGCCTGGTGCTGTGCAACCCGCCGTGGGGCGAGCGCCTCGAGCTGGCCGACGCCCGCCTGCTCTACGGCGCGCTCGGCGACTGGTGGCGATCGCTCGGCGACTTCCGCGCCGCCTTCCTGGTCGCCAACCCCGCGTTCGAGGAGGCCTTCGGCGCGCGCTGGGCGATGAAGAAACCCCTGTCCAGCGGCCCCCTCCGTGGTTACCTGTACGTGTACGAGCCGTAGCGCCCCGACGTGGCGACGCCGCTCCCCCGCACGTGAAGCCACCCAAGGTCCCCGACGTACATCTCGACGGCGCGCCCGCGCGCTTCTGGCACCCCGAGGGCGACGGCGGGCGCATCCGCTGCGACCTGTGTCCGCGGGCTTGCCTGGTGGCGCCCGGCCAGCGCGCCTTCTGCTTCGTCCGCGCCAACCAGGGCGGGCAGATGGTGCTCACCACCTACGGCCGGGCGTCGGGGTTCTGCGTCGATCCCATCGAGAAGAAGCCGCTCGCCCACTTCCACCCGGGCAGCGCGGTCCTGTCGTTCGGCACCGCCGGCTGCAACCTGGGCTGCAAGTTCTGCCAGAACTGGGACATCTCGAAGGCTCGGGACTTCGACCGCCTCGCCGACGTGGCGACCGCCGAGGAGATCGCCCTGGCGGCGGTGCGCACCGGCTGCCGGAGCGTCGCCTTCACCTACAACGATCCGACGATCTTCGCCGAGTGGGCGATCGACGTCGCCGCCGCCTGCCGCGCCCACGGCGTGAAGACGGTGGCGGTCACCGCCGGCTACATCACCGCCAGCGCGCGCCCCGAGTTCTACGCCGCGATCGACGCCGCCAACGTCGACCTCAAGGGCTTCACCGACGGCTTCTACCGCTCGCTGTGCTACGCCGAGCTCCAGCCGGTGCTGGAGACCCTCGAGTACCTGGTGAAGGAGACCCGGGTCTGGGTCGAGGTCACGACCTTGCTCATCCCGGGCAAGAACGACAGCGAGGCCGAGATCGACGCGATGGTCGGCTGGTACGTCGAGCACCTCGGCCCCGAGGTGCCGCTGCACCTCACCGCCTTCCACCCCGACTACAAGCTGGGCGACGTGCCGGCGACGCCGCCGTCGACCCTGGCCCGGGCGCGGCGCCAGGCCCTGGCCGCCGGCCTGCGCCACGTCTACACCGGCAACGTCTCCGACCCCGCCGGCCAGAGCACCTACTGCGCCGGCTGCGGCGCGCTCGTGATCGAGCGCGACGGGTATCGCCTCGGCGCGTGGCACCTGCGCGACGGCCGCTGCACCGCCTGCGGCCGCGCCCTGGCCGGCCACGTCGACGAGCCGCCCGGCGCCTGGGGCGCTCGCCGCATGCGCGTGATCGTCTAGCGGCCACGGCGCGTCGGCCTTCGACGCGCCCTCGCTGGCGCTCGGGCGGCTCCTAACGAACGGCGCCGGCATGCGCCCGACATCCCTCGCGCGACGGCCGCGGCGTGTCGGCCTTCGACACGCCCTCGCTGGCGCTCGGGCGGCTCAGGCCGACCGGAGAGATGCAGCTCGCCGTTCGTTTCCCGCCATCTCCGACCGCGGTCGGTGAGGGGCTCAGGCCGACCGGAGAGATG
>CAADGB010000259.1 GCA_900696455.1 uncultured delta proteobacterium | reverse complement strand
CGCGCTCCGCGGCTTGTCGGCCTTCGACATCGGGCTCGCTCGCGCGCGCCCTCGCTCAGGGCGAGCGGGTGGGAGGGCCAGCGTAGCGCGAATCGCGGCGCGCTCCGCGGCTTGTCGGCCTTCGACACGCCCTCGCGATCGCTCGGGCGGCTCAGGCCGACCGGAGAGATGCAGCTCTCCGTTCGGTTGCCCGCGAGCTCCGACCGCGGTCGGTGAAGCGCTCAGGCCGAGCGGAGCGTTGCGGCGCCGTTCGTTTCCCGCGAGCTCCGACCGCGGTCGGTGGTGGGCTCGGGCCGAGCGGAGCGTTGCGGGCGCCGTCAGACGTCGTCGGCGAGGAGGCTGTCGATGGCGTCGCCGGCGTCGTCGAGCCCGCGCCGGCCGCGGCCGCCGCGCAGGCGGGCGATGCGCTCGCGCGCGTCGAGGAAGGTGGGGTCGCGCTTGACCACCATCTCGAAGTAGTAGACCGACTCGCGCGGATCGCCGAGGGCCTCGTAGGTCGCGCCGATCTCGTAGAGCAGGGTCTGGCGCTCGCGCTCGGTGATGGAGCCGGCGTGGAGCCCGGCCTTGAAGTGGTGCACCGCCTCCGACAGGTTGCCCTGCTCGCGCTGGCACAGCCCGATCATCATGCGGCTCTGCACCTCGCGGCCGGGCGAGGTCTGCGCCACCTTCTCGAAGGCCTTCATCGCCTCGTCGAACAGGCCCATCTCCTTGTAGGCCAGGCCGAGGTCGAAGTGGGTGTCGCCGTCGGAGTCCTCGACCGGCTTCTCCAGCACCACCGCCGGCCGCGCGCTGTGCGGCTCGTCGCGGCGCGCGATCACCCGCTGGGCCTCGTCGAAGGCGGCCGCGACGTCGTCGTCGTCGCCGACCTCGAGCTCCTCGGGCTCCAGCTCCTCGAGGTCCTCGACGTCGACGGTCTCGGTGCCGCCGGCGGCCGGCTCGGCCACGGCGTCCGCCGCCTGGTGGGCGAGCTGGGCCTCGAGGTCGCGCAGGCGGGCCGCCACCAGTGGGTGGGTGGGGTGGCGCTCGTGCAGCCCGCGCAGCACCTCCTCGGCCTCCTCGTACATGCCCTGCGAGATGTAGTAGTCGGCGTCCTCGAGATCGTCCTCGAGGGTGCGCGGCGCCGCCGTGGTGTGGGCGGTGGCCGAGTAGGCCTCGATGGGCTGGTCGACGGTGCCGCCCTGATCGTAGGCGTAGGGGTCGACGTAGCCGGCGTCGTAGCCGGCGGTGGGATAGGCGCCGGCGCCGACCTCGGCGGGCTCGGGGTAGGCGTGATCCTCGGTGGTGGTGTAGCCGCCGCCCTCGCCGTAGGCGCCGTGGCCGTCGAACGACGCCGCCGGCAGGACCTCGGCCCCGACCTGCGCCGCCACCGGCGCCGCCGGCTGGCCGACGTAGCGGTCGCGCTCGCTGTCGAAGGCGGCCGCCGCCCCCGGATCGAAGGTGGGCCCCGACGAGCTCTCGTGGGTGCCGGCGTCGTCGCCGCGCCCGCGCATGACCGCGTCGAACTCGCGCGCCGCCGCCGGATCGAAGGGCAGCTCGTCGTCGAGCGGCGGCGCCAGCGCGTCGTCCGTGGTGGCGCCGGTGGGGTCGTGGCCGGGCTGCGCGAAGTCGGGGCGGGCCTGGTAGGCATGCGCCGCCAGCTCGGCGGCGACGCCCTCGTCGATGTCGTCGGCCAGCGCGTCGTCGAGCTCGGCGTCGAGCGCGTCGGACAGCCGGCGCTGCTGCCAGGTGTCGGACGGCGGGACCGCGGCCGGCGGGCCGCCGTGCGACGGCGCGCGGAACGGCGGGGGCGAGCCCATCGCGACCCCGCCCTTGCCCGCGCTGCGCGCGACCAGCGCCTGGACCTCGGAGGCGGCGACCTGGCGGGTGGCGTCGTCGTGCCCGAAGTCGTGCTCGCTGCCGACCGCCCGCGGCGAGCCGGCGCGGGCGATCGCGGCGGGCCGCGGCGTGCCCGGGCGCGACGGCGCGCGATCGAACATCGCCGGATCGATGCCGTCGAACGACTCGGCGCGCGGCAGGTTGTCGAAGCGCGGCCGCGACGGATCGCCGAAGTCGATGTCGTCGAAGTCGATGTCCTCCTCCACCGGCGCCACCCCGCCCGAGGCGAGCTCGTCGGGATCGATGATGAGGTCGTTGCCGCCCTCGAGCACCTCGACGTCGGGCGCGACGCTGATGTCGAGGCCGAAGCGGCGGGTCAGCTCGAGCGCGGCCTGGTTGGCGCCGTCGACCGCCAGCACCTCGCGCACGTAGCCCTCGGCGCGCGCGGCGTCGTGGGGCGCGGTGCTCTCGGCCAGCCGCAGGAGCTCGGTGATGGCCTCGACCTCGCGGCCCTGCGACAGGAGCACGTCCTTGAGCCGCTCGCGGGCCTCGACGTTGTCGGGGTCGAGGGCGAAGACCCGGCGCAGGTGCTCGATGGCCTTCTGGTGCAGGCCGTACTTCACGTAGACGTCGGTCTCGGTGAGGATCTTGGCGATCTCCTCGGCGTGCTGCTCGCCGGCGACCGAGGCGTGGCGGTGGGACGAGACGTCGTCGAAGTCGGCGGCGAAGTCGGCCGCGCCCTGACCGGCGCGCCCCATCCCCGAGCCGACCTCGTCGGGGCCGGCGGCGTCGGGCAGCTCCTCGTCGGGCAGCGCGAAGTCGCCGTCGAGCGAGCGCTCGTCCACCAGCGGCATGGCGCCGGTCATGCGCGGATCGCCGGGCGCGCGCAGCGCCGGCACGTCGCCGGTCCAGTTGAGCTTCTTGGCCGGCGCCGCCGCGGCGGCCGCGGGCGCCCCGCCGGCCGCGCCGCCGCCGCCGCCGAGGAACGCGATGGCGTCGGGATCGCCGGGCGCGAAGGCCAGGATCTTGCGGTAGACCTCCTCGGCCCGCGTCCGCTGCTTGGCGTCGTCGAAGACCCGGGCCAGCTCCTTCAGGACCGAGACCGTCTTGCCCTTCTGGTCGAGGGCCTGGAAGGCCTGGGCCAGGAGCGCCAGGGTCTCGACGTCGCGCGGATCGGCCTTGAAGCAGAGCTGGAGCTTCTGCAGGGCGCGCCGCGGATCGCCGCGGCGCAGGTAGAGCGCCGCCAGCTCGCGGTTGAGCTCGCGGTTGTCGGGGCGGTGCCACAGCAGGCGCTCGGCGACCTTGAGGAAGTCCTCCGGCCGGTTCTGGCGACGGAGCTGCTCGCACACCTGCGAGAACTCGGCGACCGCCTCGTCGACCATCTGCTCCTTGGAGTAGAGCTCGGCCAGCTTGATGCGGGTGGCGACGTTCTGCGGATCGAGGTCGACGAGCTGGCGCACCGTCGCCAGCGCCTCCTTGGTCTTGCCCTCGCGGTGGAAGTGCGCCGCCACCGACTCGAAGTGCTGCATCGCGTCCGACATCAGCCCGAGCTGGCGGTAGAGCTCGGCCAGCTTGAGGTGGACCTCGACCAGCCGCGGGTCGAGCTTGAGCACCTGCTTGAAGACCGCGACCGCCTTCGTGAAGAAGCCCTGGTCCTGGTAGAAGCGCGCAACCTTGAGGTAGGTCTCGGTGGCCTCCTGCTTCTGGCCCTTGCGCGCGTGGAGGTCGCCGATCTTCAGCCAGACCCGGACGTCGGCCGGATCCTCCTTGACCACCCGGAGGTACTCCTTGATGGCCTTGTCGAGCTGCCCCTTGTCGACGAACTTCCGCGCCGCATCCATGACCTTCTCTTTGTTGAAGGCCATGCCGCTACCTCTCCCTCGCCGGCGAACCGGCGGGGCCCGCGAAGAAGTCGATTCGCAACAGATCCAGGGTACGTGCTGGCGGGACCCCCGGTCAAGCCGGAGTTTCAATGATTCGGTAACTTTACGCTCGTGGTCGGTGCCCTCGCGCACACCTCCACCCACCCCTGGTCGCCGGGCCCCGCACCCGCCCGACCTGGCTCAACTGCGCGACTGTGCAAGGAAGCGGGCGACGAAGCCGGTGTCGACGTCGGCCGCGCGGTACTCGGGCGAGTCCATGAGCCGGCGCAGGAACGGCAGGTTGGTGCGCGGGCCCTCGATGACCAGCTCGTCGAGGCAGCGGCGGGCGCGGCGGATCGCGCTCGCGCGGTCGAGGTCGTGGACGATGACCTTGGCGATCATCGAGTCGTAGTTGGACGGGACCCGGTAGCCCTCGTAGATGTGGGTGTCGACGCGGACGCCGGGGCCGCCCGGGAGGTGCAGCGCGGTGATGCGGCCGGGCCACGGCGCGAAGCTGTCCGGATCCTCGGCGTTGATGCGCATCTCGATGGCGTGGCCGCGCGGCTTGCGCGTGCCGTTGCCGAGGAACGACAGCGGCTCGCCGGCGGCGATGCGGAGCTGCTCGCGGACGAGGTCGACGCCGGTGACCAGCTCGGTCACCGGGTGCTCGACCTGCAGCCGCGTGTTCATCTCCATGAAGTAGAAGCGGCCGTCGCGATCGAGGAGGAACTCGAGGGTGCCGACGTTGTAGTAGCCGATCGACGAGATCGCGCGGACCGCCGCCGCCGTCAGCTCCTCGCGCACGGCCTCGGGCAGCGCCACCGACGGCGCCTCCTCGATGACCTTCTGGTGGCGGCGCTGGATCGAGCACTCGCGCTCGCCGCGGTGGGCGTAGTTGCCGTGGCGATCGCCGGCGACCTGGATCTCGATGTGGCGCGGCCGCTCGCAGTACCGCTCCATGTACATGTCGGGGTTGCCGAACGCGGCCAGGGCCTCGGACTTGCCGGTGGCCCAGTCGTTGGCGAGGCGGGCGCGGTCGTGGATGATCTTCATGCCGCGACCGCCGCCGCCGGCCGCCGCCTTGAGGATGACCGGCAGCCCGATGCGCTCGGCGTGCTCGACCAGCTCGGCCTCGGTGGTGATCGTGCCGGTGCCGGGCAGGATGGGGACGCCCGCCTTCTGCATCGCCGCCCGCGCCGAGATCTTGTCGCCCATCAGGCGCATGGCCTCGGGCGGCGGGCCGATCCACGTCAGCTTGCACTTCTGGCAGACCTCGGCGAACTCGGCGTCCTCGGACAGGAAGCCGTAGCCGGGGTGGATGGCGTCGGCGCCGGTGATCTCGGCGGCGCTGATGATCTGGGGGATGTTGAGGTAGCTCTGGCGCGACGGCGGCGGGCCGATGCACACCGCCTGATCGGCGAACTTCACGTGCAGGGCGTCGGCGTCGGCGGTGGAGTAGACCGCGACCGACTCCAGGCCCATCTCGCGCACGGCGCGGATGACGCGGAGGGCGATCTCGCCGCGATTCGCGACCAGGACCTTGCGGAACATGGCTGGGCCGGCTCCGCGCTCAGGACGCGATCTTGAAGAGCGGCTGGCCGTACTCGACCGGCGCGCCGTCCTCGGCCAGGATGCCGACGATCGTGCCGTCGACGTCGGCCTCGATCTCGTTCATCAGCTTCATCGCCTCGACGATGCACAGCACCTGACCCTTGCGGACCTTGTCGTTGACCTTCACGTACTCGGGCGAGTCCGGGTTGGGCCGGCGATAGAAGGTGCCGACGAACGGCGAGGTGACGGCGTGGGACTTGTCGTCGTGCTCGGCCGGCGCCGGCGCCGGGCCGCCGGCCGGGGCGCTGCCCGGGGCGGCGACGTGGGACGCCACCGCCGGGCCGTGCAGGCCGGGCAGGCCGTGCAGGGCGGGCGCGGCGGCGACCGGGGCGGCGGGCGCGACCGCGACGCCCACCGTGGCCACGCCGCGGCGCAACGTGAACGTGACCTCGGGCGTGTCGACGACGAGCTCCGACAGGTTGTGCTCGGCGACCGCGGCGGCGAGGCCGCGCACGACCGCGACCAGATCGTCCGCGCCGGGCGCGGCGGCGTCGCCGTCGGCCGCGGCGGCCTCGGGCCAGCGCTTGCGGGGCGTGCCCGCGCTCGCGCCGGCGCCGCCGGCGGTGGAAGAACCGGAGACCTTCTGACCCTTGCGTCCGTTCGCCATATCGTTCCTGCGAGCCGGCGTACGAGGCGGCGGCTCAGCGGCGGCTACCTTCCACAATCGCCAGCGCGGCGTCCAGTCCCAGGTAGTAGCTTTGCGCGCCGAACCCGCTGATTTGTCCGACGCAGCGCGCCGCGGTGAGCGACGTGTGTCGGAACGGCTCGCGGGCGTGGAGGTTGGACAGGTGGACCTCGACCGTGGGCAGCCCCACGGCCTCGATCGCGTCGCGGATCGCGACGCTGGTGTGGGTGTAGCCGCCGGGGTTGAGCACGATCGCGTCGGCGGCGCCGCGCGCGCCCTGGATCGCGTCGACCAGCTCGCCCTCGAGGTTCGACTGCACGCAGGTCACGGTGGCGCCCGCCGCCGCCGCCCGCCGCGTCAGCTCGGCGTCGATCTCGGCCAGCGTGGTCGTGCCGTACTGCGCGGGATCGCGCGCGCCCAGCAGGTTGAGGTTGGGCCCGTGCACGACCAGGATGCGCGGCAGGATGCGCGGCCCCGACATGCGCGCCCTAGAGCTGCGCGGTCAGGGTCGGCGTGGCCAGGCGCATCAGGTACCGGCACTTGCCGAAGTTGCCCTCGGGCGCCAGCGCGACCGCCAGGAAGTACTGCGGCGAGAGCATGCGGGCGCACAGCACGAGCCGCTCGGCCTTCACCGTCAGCTCCTCGAAGGTGCCGACGTCGAGGCTCTCCGAGGCCTTGCGCACCTGCGACAGGATGAAGCTGAACTCCATCGCCACGGTGTTGATGTCGACGCGGTCGGCCTGCCGCACGTACGTCTCGACGGCGATCCCGTCGAGCCCCATGATGATGGCGCCGAGGCCACCGTCGACGTTGTCGCAGACCTTCTTGAGGGTTTCGGCGAACAAGATGCACCTCGGTGAGGACGCAGGGTAGGCGCGGGCCCCGCCCCGACGGGGTCCCTTATAACACGCACGCGCGAGCGCCGCGCGACGCGGGCGTTCAGTTCTTGCCGGAGGGCGCGACCGCCGGGCAGATCAGGCCGCCGCCGCCGTTGCAGCAGTCGGTGACGCCGTCCTGCTCGGCCTGGCAGGCGCCGCCGGTCCGCGCCGAGAAGCCCTGAGGCAGCGCCTCGCACCCGGCCATGAGGATGTTCTGCAGGCAGCCGATGCAGACCTCGACCGGATAGCGGAAGACGTTGGACTGGACGCTGCCGCCGCCCTTGGTGCCCACCATCTGGATCCGCACGTCGAGGACCGTCCGCTGGCGGGCGTCGGTGATCGTCGCCAGCCGCTCGCCGATCTTGACGACGAGCTCCTGGGGGACGACCTCGAACGAGAAGGCGGCCTTGCCGCCGCCGGGATCGATCGCGCCCGCCACCGGCACCTGGAAGCGGAGCAGGCTGGCGTCGACCACCAGGCTGTCGAAGGCCGGATCGTAGAAGTCGATCTCGACCCGGGCGCCGGTGACGTAGATCGTCTTGGGGCCCCGCGCCTCCCCGTCGCGCAGGGTGATCTCGTTGACCACCGACGGCGTGAAGATGTAGCCGGCGAGGGCGTCGGTCTGGATCACGCCGTCGTCGTAGAAGGTGTTGCTGCTGGAGTCGACCACGCAGCCGCTGGCGGGCACGACGTTGCCGATGATGCGCATGGGCGCGTCGGCGTCGCCGTCGACGCAGGCGCCGAGGGCGAGGGCGCCGACCAGGGACAGGGACAGGAGGTGGACGTGACGGGTCATGGGTGCCTCCACGGCGAGCGATCGTAACAAAGGACCTCTCAGGGTCGCAAAAGATCGGCGAGGTCGGCCGGCGCGAGATCGATGACGCGGCAGTCGCCGGGCGTCGCACAGGCGACGAAGCCGATGTGGGTGCCCCGGCGCTTCTTGTCCACCGTCACCCGGGCCAGGACCTCGGGGGTCAGCCACGGCCGGAGGTCGATGGGCAACCCGGTCGCGGCCAGGGCGGCGGCGAGGCGGGGCTCGAGGTCGGCGGTCGCCAGCCCGAGGCGGTGGGAGACCCGGGCCATGGCCACCAGGCCGAGGGCGACGCACTCGCCGTGGAGGAGCGACCAGCCGGCGGCGGCCTCGATGGCGTGGCCGATGGTGTGGCCGAGGTTGAGCAGGGCGCGCTCGCCGCGCCGCTCGCGCTCGTCGCTGGACACGATCGCCGCCTTGAGGGTGGCGGCGCGCTCGATGACCTCGATCGCCGCCGCCGGGGCGGGCGCGCCCGGGCCGGCCGCCCACGGCGCCAGCGCCTCGACCCGGTCCCACAGCGGGGCGCCGTCGAGGAGCGCGTACTTCCACAGCTCGCCGAAGCCGGCGCGCCGCTCGCGCGGCGGCAGGGTGTCGAGGGCCGGGGTGTGGACGTGGACCAGGCGCGGCTGGTGGAACGCGCCGATCAGGTTCTTGCCCGCCGGCACGTCGACCGCGGTCTTGCCGCCGATCGCCGAGTCGGTCATCGCCACCAGCGTCGTCGGGAGCTGGACGACGTCGACGCCGCGGTAGAGCGTGGCGGCGACGAAGCCGGCGAGATCGCCGACCACCCCGCCGCCCAGGGCCCAGATCGTGCCCCAGCGGTCGAGCCCGGCGGCGATCAGCGCGGCCGCGATCCGGCCGTAGGAGTCGAGCGACTTCGAGGCCTCGCCCGGCGGCACGACCTCGACGTGGACGTCGGCGCCGGCGGCGGTCAGGGCGTCGCGGGCGGCGTCGATCCACGGGCCGAGGTTGCCGTCGGCGACCAGGGCGGCGCGGCCGGGGCGGACGTGGGGAGCCAGGGCCGCGGCCAGGGGCGCCGCCGAGACGACGATCGGGTAGCTGCGCTCGCCGAGGCTGACCCAGGCCGCCGCCGGCGGCGCCGCCTCGGCCCGGCGCACGAGCTCGGCCAGCTCGGCGGCGATCACCGCCGGCGCCCGGCCGTCGGTGGGGACGACGGCGTGGGCGCGGCGGTAGGCGACCGCGCGCGCCCGGTACATGGCCTCGAGCGCCGCCCGCGGCTGTCCGAGCAGCGGACGGTCGCCGCCGACGGCGCGGGCCAGGGCCACGTCGAGGTCGACGGCGAGGGTCACCACCAGCCCGGCGGCGCGCATGCGCGCGAGGTTGTCGCCCCAGGTCGCGGCCCCGCCGCCGGTGGCGATCACGGCGGGCGTGGGCGCGGCGGCCAGCTCGGCCAGGGCGGCGGCCTCGCGGCGCCGGAAGTCGGCCTCGTCGGCGGCGACCAGCGCGGCCGCGGGCTGGCCGGCGCCGGCGGCGATCGCGTCGTCGAGATCGACGAAGGCGCGGCCGAGGGCGGCCGCGACCAGCGTCCCGACCGTCGACTTGCCGGCGGCCGGGAACCCGATGAGGAAGAGGTGCCGGGGCACCGGCGGGCTCACGGCGTGCAGCGCAGCGACGCCTTGTTGGTGATCTTGGGCGTGATGAAGATGAGGAGCTCGGCCCGGTCGTCGGTCTCGCGCCGGTTCTTGAACAGCCAGCCGAAGACCGGGATGTCGCCGAGCAGCGGGATCTTGCTGTAGGAGAGGCCGGTGTTGCGGGTGTAGATGCCGCCCATCACCGAGGTCTCGCCGTCGGCCACCAGCATGCGGGTCTTGGCCTCCTTGTTGAGGATCGTCGGATCGCCGCGGGCGCCGGTGTTGACGAAGTCGGGCTCGTCCTTGGTGACCCGGACGTCCATCATGATCGTGCAGTCGCGCTGCGACACGTAGGGCGTGACCTTGAGCGACAGGAGCGCGTTGACGAACTGGGTCTGGGTGCCCTCGGCGCTGACGATCGAGATCGGGATCTTCACGCCCTGCTTCATCTCGGCCTCGATGTTGTTGAGGACCGTGACCTTGGGCGCCGAGATGATGCGGACGGTGCCGGTCTCCTCGAGCGCCGACAGCCGGAGGTTGATGTTGACGTTGCCGCCGACCGAGCCCAGGGTCATGCCGATCGCGCCGTTGGTGCCGGCGGCCGGCAGGTTGACGGCGAAGTCGGCGGGGGCGGCGACGCCGTTCTCGGTCTTCTGCTGGTCGCCGGCGCCGCCCTGGAAGCCGATCGTCGACGGGAAGATCAGGCCGGTGGCGCTGCCGCCGGCGGCGCCGGCGAGGGCGCGGCCGCCCCACTGGATGCCGATCTGGCGCTCGAAGGCCGAGCGCGCCTCGACGATGCGGGCCTCGATCGAGATCTGCGGGGTCTGGGTGTCGAGGCGAGCGGCCAGGGCGATGATCTCGCGCCGGTTGCGGGCGACGTCGTTGACGATGAGCGAGTTGGTGCGGACGTCGACCTCGATCTTGCCCTTGGGCGAGAGCAGCGGCTCGAGGGTCGGCTTGGTGCTGGCGGCGTCGGTGTAGTTGAGGGTGTAGACCTCGGGCTTGGGCGCCTCCATCTCGACCATGGCGCGCAGGCGCGCGGCCTCGGCCTCGTCCTCGGCGTCGAGCAGCTTGCGCTGGGCGACGCGGTAGAGGTTGCCCTCCTTGCGGTACCACAGGCCCTTGGAGGCGAGGATGACCTCGAGCGCCTGGTCCCACGGCACCCGCTTCATGCGGACCGTGACCGTGGCCCGGATCTCGTCGGGGACGACGATGTTGACGCGGCCGACGTCGGCCAGCGTGCGCAGGAGGTCGTGGATGTCGGCGTCCTTGAAGTCGAGCTCGATCGTCGGGCCGCGGTAGACCTTCTTCTTGCCGAGCTGGGCCACCGAGGTCTGGGTCACCGGCGTCGAGGTCGCGCCGAAGCCGCCGACCACGGGCGCCGGCTGGCTCTGGACCTTGGCGCCGGTGGCGAAGGCGAGGCGGACGCCGCCGCCCGAGGTGTCGAGGCGAGGCGTGACCTCCCGCGCCAGGTCGACGACGACGCGGACGTCGCCGGTGGCGGGATCGGTGTACGACGACACGGCGCGGACCGGGCCGCCGAAGCGGCTGGTGTCGAGGGTGCGGGCCAGGCTCGCCGGCAGCGTGGCGCCGCGCACCACCAGCTCGGCCTGCCTGCGGCCGGTCGCCACCAGCTCGGCGCTCGCGCCCTTGCCCTCGAGGTCGATGACCACGGCGTGCTCGGCGTCGGCGGGGGCGAAGCGGACGGCGGCGACGCGGGCGGCGGGCCGGGCGGCCGGCGGCGACGCGGCCGGCGCGGGCGTCGGCTTCGCGGCCGGCGCCGGCGTCGGCGTCG